>NZ_JBFUCJ010000012.1:0-83548 GCF_056405295.1 Variovorax sp. P1_H2
GGCTCACTGCGTGTAGCCCTCCCACCCCCTACCGGGGGCAACACCAGCGGCCCGGCAAAGCCGGTTCCGCGGTGGCACTGTTGCTCGCCCCCAGGTCGGGCTCACTGCGTGTAGCCCTCCCACCCCCTACCGGGGGCAACACCAGCGGCCCGGCAAAGCCGGTTCCGCGGTGTTTCACGAAGGGGCCGGCGCTTCGCGCGGCCGGTGGTCAGACCACGACGGGTTCGGGTTCGAGGCGAATCCCGAAGCGCTCGTAGACGCTGGTCTGGATCGCCTTGGCCAGCGTCATCACCTCGCCCCCGGTCACCGGGTTGGCCGATCCGCCGCGGTTGACCAGCACCAGCGCCTGGCGCTCGTAGACACCGGCGTTGCCCACCGACTTGCCTTTCCAGCCGCAGGCATCGATCAGCCAGCCGGCCGCCAGCTTGATGCTGCCGTCGGCCATGGGGTAGTGCACGATCTTCGGGTCGCGGGCAATGATGTCGGCGCACTGCTCCGGCGTCACGGTCGGGTTCTTGAAGAAGCTGCCGGCGTTGCCGAGCACCCGCCAGTCGGGCAGCTTGGCGCGACGGATGGCGCAGATCCAGTCGAAGACGTCGAACGCGCCGGGCTGGAAATTGCCGGTCTCGTCCATCTTGCGCTCGAGGTCGAGGTAGCCCAGCACCGGCTTCCAGGGCTTGGGCAGCCGGAAGCGCACCCGCGTGATCAGCGCCCGGCCCGCCAGCCCGAAATCGTTGTCGCCGCTGGCCACGTGCTTGAACACCGAATCGCGGTAGCCGAAGGCGCACTGGGCCGCATCGAGCGTGAAGGCGCGGCCGGTCTGCAGATCGATGGCGTCGAGCGACTCGAAACGGTCCTGCAGCTCGACGCCGTAGGCGCCGATGTTCTGCACCGGCGAGCCGCCCACCGTGCCCGGGATCAGCGCCAGGTTCTCGAGGCCCGGAAAGCCCTGGTCGAGCGTCCAGTGCACCGTGTCGTGCCAGACTTCGCCGGCCCCGGCCTCGACGATCCAGGCCCGTGCGGTCTCCTCGACCAGCCGCAGGCCCTTGATCTCGACCTTGAGCACCAGCGGCTTGACGTCGCCGGTCAGCACGATGTTGCTGCCGCCGCCCAGCACGAACTTGGGCGCGTCGCGCCATTGCGCGTCGGCCAGCAGCGCCGCGACATCGGCCTCGCCCGTGATGCGCGCCAGGTGCTGGGCGCGCGCGACGATGCCGAAGCTGTTGTGCTGCTGCAGCGGTACGTTGTGCTCCACGATCATGGGAGAATTGTCGCATTCGCACGCCGCGCGAACCCGTGCGCGGCCTATTCCTTTTCTTGTTGCTGCCGGAGCCTTTACCTCATGCCGTCCTTCGACACCGTTTGTGAACCCAACTTGCCCGAGGTCAAGAATGCGGTCGAGAACACCGCCAAGGAGATCGGCACGCGCTTCGACTTCAAGGGCACCGCGGCCGCGGTCGAGCTCAAGGACAAGGAGATCACCCTGATCGGTGACGCCGAGTTCCAGCTCGTCCAGGTCGAGGACATCCTGCGCGCCAAGCTGACCAAGCGCAGCGTCGACGTCCGCTTCCTCGACAAGGGCGACGTCCAGAAGATCGGCGGCGACAAGGTCAAGCAGGTCATCAAGGTCAAGAGCGGCATCGAGTCCGAGACGGCCAAGAAGATCCAGCGCCTGATCAAGGACAGCAAGCTCAAGGTGCAGGCCGCGATCCAGGGCGATGCGGTGCGCATCACGGGCGCCAAGCGCGACGACCTGCAGGCGGCAATGGCACTGATCAAGAAGGACGTGCCCGACATGCCGCTGACCTTCAACAATTTCAGGGACTGATGGCCCGATGAAGGCGCTCATCCCGCTGCTGCTCGCCGCAGCCTGCAGCTTCGCGCAGGCCCAGTCGGTGACGCTGACCGGCACCATCGGCAGCCGCGCGATCCTGATCGTGAACGGCGGGGCGCCCAAGACATTGGCGATCGGCGAGACCTTCCAGGGCGTGAAGCTGGTCTCGCTGCAGGGCGAACAGGCGACGGTCGAGGCCGGCGGCAAGCGGGTCGCGCTGCGCATGGACACGCCGGTGAGCATCGGCGGCGGCGGAACGGGCGGCGGCGGCACCCGCATCGTGCTGCCGATGAGCAGCGGCGGGCACTTCATGGCGCAGGGCGCCATCAACGGCCGTGCGGTCAGCTTCATGCTCGACACCGGCGCCACCACGATCGCGATGTCGGCCGCCGATGCCCAGCGCATCGGGCTCGATTTCAGCAAGGGCCAGCCGGTGCGCATGAACACCGCCAACGGCGTCGCCCCGGGCTATCGCCTGCGGCTCGACTCGGTACGGGTCGGCGATGTCGAGGTCTACGACGTCGACGCCATCGTCTCGCAGCAGCCGATGCCCTACATCCTGCTGGGCAACAGCTTCATCAGCCGCTTCTCGATGCGCCGCGACGCCGACCAGATGGTGCTCGAAAAACGGTTCTAGGCTCGCCCCCAGGTTGCCCGGCACTTCGTGTCCGGGCGCCCACCCCCTACCGGGGGCAACACCAGCGGCCCGGCGAAGCCGGTTCCGCGGTGTTTCACCAACGGGCCTGGCTGCGCCGGCCGGTGAATACTGGCGCTGTGGTTGTTCGACGGCGGCGCGCAGCGCACGCCTATTCGTGGGCAGTCGCGGAACCGGCTTCGCCGGGCCGCTGACTGCGCCCCCGGTAGGGGGTGGGCGGGCTACACGCAGTGAGCCCAACCTGGGGGCGAGCTCAATCCTGCCAGGCGACCTCGCTGGCGACCCGCGGCTTGCCGATCGGCACGGTGGCCTTGCCGACCTGGATCGCGGCCATGTCGGCCTCGCTCGGGTACTGGTTCATGAGCCAGTAGTCGAAGACGCGGCGCGCGATCGGCGCCGCGGCGCCGGCGCCCCAGCCGGCGTTCTCGACGACCAGCGCCACCGCGATCTTGGGGTCGTTGACCGGCGCGAAGGCCATGAAGAGCGCGTGGTCGCGCTGGTGCTCCTCCAGCGCCTTGGCGTTGTACTTGGTGTTCTGTGCCTGCGAAACCGCCTGGGCGGTGCCGGTCTTGCCGGCCGCCTGGTAGGGGGCGCCCGCGAACACGCCGCGCGCGGTGCCACCGGTGACCACCGCGGTCAGGCCCTCGCGGACCACGGCGATGTCGGAAGCCTTGTAGCCGAGGTTCTGGGCCGGCGGCTGCACCACCGGCTTGACCTCGCCCGTCACCGTGTCGCGGATCGCCAGCACCAGGTGCGGCTTGTGCTTGATGCCGCCATCGGCCACGATGGCGGTGGCCTGCGCCAGCTGCAGCATCGTGAAGCTGTTGTAGCCCTGGCCGATCCCCAGCGAGATGGTTTCCCCGGCATACCACTTCTTCTGCTCGGGGCGCTTGTAGGCGTTTCGCTTCCATTCGGTGCTGGGCAGCACGCCGCGCAGCTCGCCGCCGATGTCGATGCCGGTGATCTGGCCGAAGCCCAGCGGCTTCATCGAATCGTGGATCAGGTCCACGCCCATCTCGCCGGCCAGCGAGTAGTAGTAGATGTTGCTCGACAGCTGGATCGAGCGCCGCATGTCGACGTTGCCGATGTTGCCTTCGGGGCTGCCGAAGCGGTGGCCGCCGAAGTTGAAGTAGCCCGGGTCGTTGACCAGCACGCTGGGTCCGCGCTTGCCGGTCTGCAGCGCTGCCAGCGCCATGAAGGGCTTGTAGGTCGATCCCGGCGGATAGGTGCCGCGCAGCGCGCGGTTGAGCAGCGGCTTGTCGAGCGACTCGCTGAGCTCCTTCCAGCTCTCGCTGTCGATGCCCTCGACGAACAGGTTGGGGTCGAAGGTCGGCTTGCTGACGAAAGCCAGGATCTCGCCGGTCTTGGGATCGAAGGCGACCAGCGCGCCGCGGCGCTCGCCGTACATGTCCTCGACCAGCTTCTGCAGCTTGATGTCGAGCGACAGCATGACCGTGTTGCCGGGCGTCGCCGGGTGGGCCGCGAGCCGGCGCACCGCGCGGCCGCCGGCCGAGGTTTCCATCTGCTCGACGCCGGTCTGGCCGTGCAGGGTCTTCTCGTAGCTCTGCTCGATGCCGAGCTTGCCGATGTACTCGGTGCCCTTGTAATTGGCGAGGTCCTCGTCCTCCCAATCCTCCATCGCCGTCTTCTCGGCCTGGTTGATGCGGCCGATGTAGCCCAGCACGTGGCTGGCGAGCTCGCCATGGGGGTAGTTGCGGAACAGCCGGGCCTTGATCTCGACGCCCGGGAAGCGGTAGCGCTGGGCCGCGAAGCGGGCCACTTCCTCGTCGCTCAGGCGGGTGCGGATCGGCACCGAGTCGAAGCTGCGCGAGTCTTCGCGCAGCCGCTTGAAGCGCCGGCGGTCGCGCGCAGAGATCTCGAGCACCTCGGTCAGGGCGTCGATGGTCTCCTCGAGGTTGCCGGCCTTGGAGGGCGTGATCTCGAGCGTGTAGGCCGAGTAGTTGGAAGCCAGCACGATGCCGCTGCGGTCGAGGATCAGGCCGCGGTTCGGCACCACCGGCACGATCGCCGTTCGGTTGCTCTCGGCCTGCTCGGCCAGGTCCTCGTGGCGCACCACCTGCAGGTAGACCAGCCGCGTGCAGAGCAGCCCGAAGGCCGTGAGCACGACCGCGCCGATCACGAACACTCGCCGCCTGAAGCGGGAGAGGTCGGCGGCGACATTGCGAATCTCTGTCATGTGGGAGCTGGAGCTTAGGCCGCGCAAGGCCCGCATGCAATGGGGCTGCGGGCGGCGGGCGGCGGGCGGGCTGTCAGAGTGGTCTGTTGGCGTCTGGTTCCGGGGTCCGGCGCTGCGGCGCCAGGAGAATCAGGCTGACCAGCGGCCACAGGGCCGCCTCCAGCGCCGGCGCCACCAGCAGCGACCAGCCCGGGAAGGCGCCACCGCCGATCATGCGGATGGCCAGCTCGATCAGGTGCGAGAGCGCGAACAACGGAAGCACCTGCAGCGCCTGGGAGATCAGCGGATACCACAGCAGCCGCCGGTGGATCATGGTCGCCAGGAAGCCGAGCGTGGTGTAGGACAGGGCATGCTGCCCGAGCATCGCGGCCTGGTGCACGTCCATCAGCAGGCCGAACGCGAAGGCGGCGCCGATGCCGATGCGCGCCGGCTGGTGCACGCTCCAGAACACGATCGCCAGCGCCAGCAGGTCGGGCGTCCAGGCGGCGCGGCCGAGCGGCACCATGTTGAGCAGCAGCGCGACGACCAGGCTGGTCCACATGAACAGCGGGCTGACGGGCAGCAGGAGCTGCTGCTGGCCGGGACGCATGATCATCGCGGGCTCGCTTCCTTCTTGTCGGTCTTCTTGGCGGACTTCGCGTCCGCCTTGGCGTCGGCCTTGGCGTCCGCCTTGTCGGCCTTCTTCTTGGCGGCGACCGCCGAGGGCGTGTTGGGCGGGGTCGGCTTCGGCACCGACTGGGCGCCGGTGGGCGCCAGCACGAGCACGTAGCGCGCCGCACTCACGTGGGCCAGCGGCGCGCAGTGGATGCGTGCGAAGGCGGAGTCGGCCCGGCGCTCGATGCGATCGATCTTGGCCACGGGCAGGCCCGGCGGATAGACGCCGTCGACGCCGCTGGTGGTCAGCACGTCCCCTTCCTGCACATCCGAGTTCGCCTGCATGAAGCGCAGCTCGAGCCCGCCGCCATGCGCGCTGGCGTCGCCGAAGGCCACGCTGCGGGCGCCGGTGCGCACGTTCTGGACCGGGATCGACAGGTCGCGGTCGATCACCAGCGTGATCTCGCTCGAGAAGGGCTGGACCTGCGTCACCTGGCCGAGCACGCCGTGCTCGTCGATCACCGGCGAGCCGGGGGCGATGCCGTTGGCCAGGCCCTGGTCGATCACCAGCTTGCGGGTGTAGGGATCGGCCGCGTCATACAGCACCTCGGCCGCGCGGCCCGGGGTCTGGGTGACCTGGCGCAGTTCGAGCAGGGAGCGCAAGCGGGCGTTCTCCTGGGCCAGCGTGTCGGCCTGGCTGGCGCGCTCGGACTGCAGCGCGAGCGCCTTGCGGGCGTCAGCCTCGTTGCTCTGCGCGATCTGCAGGTCTTCCAGGTAGCGGCCGCCGCCCGCCACCAGCTGAACCGGCTTGAGCGCCAGCCACTGCACCGGATAGAGCACCGTCCCGATCGCCAGCCGGATCGGCTGCACGATGTGGAGCCGCGCGTCGGCCACCATCAGGAACAGCGCCAGCGCGCTGAAGAAGATCAGCTTGCTCAGCGCCGACGGCCCCTGGTTGAAGAGGGGCGGTGCAGTGCGATCGAGAGTGCCGAGCGGCATGACGCTTTATGCCACGAGAGATACGGAGGGAGCAGCGCTAATTGTTCGTATGTTCCAGGGTTGCCGCGCAACCGGCTTTGCCGGGCCGCAGGCAACGCCCCCGGTAGGGGGTGGGAGCGCGACACGAAGTGCGCGCGACCTGGGGGCGAGCACTATTCACTCGTGAAGATGCTGCCCAGGCGATCCATGCGCTCGAGGGCGATGCCGCAGCCGCGCACCACGCAGGTCAGCGGATCTTCGGCGACCAGCACCGGCAGGCCGGTTTCCTCGGCCAGCAGGCGGTCCAGGTCGCGCAGCAGGGCGCCGCCGCCGGTCAGCATCATGCCGCGCTCGGCGATGTCGGCGCCGAGTTCGGGCGGCGTCTGCTCGAGGGCGTTCTTGACGGCCGAGACGATGTTGTTCAGCGGATCGGTCAGGGCTTCGAGCACTTCGTTGCTGCTGATCGTGAAGCTGCGCGGCACGCCTTCGCTGAGGTTGCGGCCCTTGACCTCCATCTCCTTGACCTCGGAGCCCGGGAAGGCCGAACCGATGTTCTTCTTGATGACTTCGGCCGTCGGCTCGCCGATCAGCATGCCGTAGTTGCGGCGGATGTAGTTGATGATGGCCTCGTCGAAGCGGTCGCCGCCGACGCGCACGCTGCCCTTGTAGACCATGCCGCCGAGCGAGATCACGCCGACTTCGGTGGTGCCGCCGCCGATGTCGACCACCATCGAGCCGCTGGCCTCGGAAACCGGCAGGCCGGCGCCGATCGCGGCGGCCATCGGTTCCTCGATCAGGTAGACCGAGGTGGCGCCGGCCGCTTCGGCCGCGTCCTTGATGGCGCGGCGCTCGACCTGGGTCGAGCCGCAGGGCACGCAGATGATGATCCGCGGGCTCGGCGTGAGCAGCGAGCGCGGGTGCACCATCTTGATGAACTGCTTGATCATCTGCTCGGTGATGACGAAGTCGGCGATCACGCCGTCCTTCATCGGCCGGATGGCCTCGATGTTGCCGGGCACCTTGCCGAGCATCGCCTTGGCTTCGCGGCCCACGGCCTGGATCACCTTCTTGCCGTGCGGGCCGCCTTCGTGGCGGATCGCGACGACCGAGGGCTCGTCCAGCACGATGCCCTTGTTGCGAGCGAAGATCAGGGTGTTGGCGGTGCCGAGGTCGATCGCCAGGTCGGTAGAGAAGTACCGACGGAAAGCTCCAAACATTGTGGAATTCCTCTGGGGCACGGCATGCGCGTCGGCAGGCCGTCGCCCTCTTTTTGGGTCGTGTGAAGGGTGGTTTGAAACGTTTTTGCGGCAAATGCCAGCGCGTTCGCGGGGGTTGCGGCAAAGGCGGGATAATAACCGAATCCCCTGACAGCTCCGCGTTTCAGAGCAGCTTTACGGCGTGCGATTGCACCCCGTCCGGCGCCAGAATCGCCCATTTTCGATGTCCCTCACTTCCACAGATATCGCCCGCATCGCCTCGCTGGCGCGGCTTCAACTGGCTCCCGACGAAAGCGAGCGCATGCGCGGCCAGATCAACGGCTTTTTCGACCTGGTCGAGCGCATGCGCGCGGTCGACACCGGCGGCGTCGAGCCACTCGCCCACCCGGTGGCCGCCATCGAAGACATCACGCTTCGGCTGGCCGAAGACGTGGTGAGCGAGCCGAACAACCGCGCGGCCAACCAGCGCAGCGCGCCGGCGGTCGAGAACGGCCTGTTCCTGGTCCCGAAGGTGATCGAATGAGCGCCGCGACGGGCCGCCCCGAGCAAGATCGCACCCCCCCGGGGGGCAGCGAGGACACGAAGTGCCGAGCGCGGGGGCCTCAATGCGCCGCGACGGGCCGCCCCGAGCAAGATCGCGCCCCTTCGGGGGCAGCGCGGACACGAAGTGCCGAGAGCGGGGGCTGAAATGAGCGCCGAAATCCACAAGATGGGCGTGGCCGGGTTGGCCGCGGCCTTGCGCGAACGCAAGATTTCCGYGGTCGAGGCGGCCCATCACCACCTGTCCCGGATCCGCGCCCACCAGGATCTCGGCGCCTTCGTGGCCATCGACGAGCAACTCACGCTGTCCCAGGCCCGCGCCGCCGATGCCCGCATCGCCGCCGGCGCCGGCTCGGCGCTCGAGGGCGTGCCGATCGCCCACAAGGACATCTTCGTCACCGCCGACCTGCCGACCACCGCCGGTTCGCGCATCCTGGCGGGCTACCGCTCGCCCTTCGACGCCACGGTGGTCCGCAAGCTGGCCGAGGCCGGCGCCGTGACATTGGGCAAGCTCAGCTGCGACGAGTTCGCGATGGGCTCGGCCAACGAGAACGTCGCCGTGCCCGCGATCGGCTTCGACCACGCGGTGCCGGTGCGCAACCCGTGGGACACCGACCGCATCCCCGGCGGTTCGTCTGGCGGCAGCGCCGTGGCCGTGGCCGCGGGCCTGGCCCCGGCCGCCACCGGCACCGACACCGGCGGCTCGATCCGCCAGCCAGCCTCGTTCTGCGGCGTCACCGGCATCAAGCCGACCTACGGCCGTGCCTCGCGCTACGGCATGGTCGCCTTCGCCTCCAGCCTCGACCAGGCCGGCCCGATGGCCCGCTCGGCCGAAGACTGCGCCCTGCTGCTGTCGGCGATGTGCGGGCCCGACCCCGAGCGCGACTCGACCTCCCTGGCCCGCCCGGCCGAGGACTTCTCGCGCTCGCTCAAGGACTCGCTCGAGGGCCTGCGCATCGGCGTGCCTAAAGAGTTCTTCGGCGAGGGCGTGGCGCCCGGCGTGCGCGCCGCGGTCGACGCGGCGCTGGCCGAATACGAGAAGCTCGGCGCCCGCCGCGTCGAGATCACGCTGCCGCGCACCGAGCTGTCGATTCCCGTGTACTACATCATTGCGGCGGCCGAGGCCTCGAGCAACCTGAGCCGCTTCGACGGCGTCAAGTTCGGCCACCGCGCCAAGAACTACCGCGACCTGGCCGACATGTACGCCCAGACCCGCGAGGAAGGCTTCGGCGACGAGGTCAAGCGCCGCATCATGATCGGCACCTACGTGCTCTCGCACGGCTACTACGACGCCTACTACCTGCAGGCGCAGAAGGTGCGCCGCATGATCGCGGACGACTTCCAGCAGGCCTTCAGGCAATGCGATGTGATCRCCGGCCCGGCCGCACCGACGGTGGCCTGGAAGCTCGGCGAGCACGGCGGCGATCCGGTCGCCGACTACCTGGCCGACATCTTCACCTTGCCTGCCTCGCTGGCCGGCCTGCCCGGCATGAGCGTGCCCGCCGGATTCGACGGCGGCCTGCCGGTCGGCATCCAGCTGATCGGCAATTACTTCGCCGAGGCGAAATTGCTCAACGCGGCGCATGCCTTCCAGCGGGCGACCGACTGGCACCTCCACACGCCGGCGGGCTTTTGATGGCGAAGAACTGACATGAGCGAAACCAACTCTTTCGAAGCCGCGCAGAGCGGACGTCCGACAGGCCCGCTGGTGCGCGGCTATGAAGTCATCATCGGCTTCGAGACCCACGCCCAGCTCTCTACCGCCTCGAAGATCTTCAGCCGCGCCTCGACCGCATTCGGCGCCGAGCCCAACACGCAGGCCTGCGCGGTCGACCTGGCCCTGCCCGGCACCTTGCCGGTGATGAACAAGGGCGCGGTCGAGCGCGCCATCAAGCTCGGCCTGGCGCTCGGCTCGACGATCGCGCCGCGCAGCGTGTTCGCGCGCAAGAACTACTTCTACCCCGACCTGCCCAAGGGCTACCAGATCAGCCAGTACGAGATCCCCGTGGTGCAGGGCGGCTCGGTGAGCTTCTTCGTCGGCGACGAGCCCAAGACCGTGCGCCTGGTGCGCGCCCACCTCGAGGAAGACGCCGGCAAGTCGCTCCACGAGGACTTCATCGGCCAGTCGGGCATCGACCTGAACCGCGCGGGCACGCCGCTGCTCGAGATCGTCACCGAGCCCGACATGCGATCGACCGCCGAGGCCGTGGCCTATGCACGCGAGCTGCACAAGATCGTCACCTGGATCGGCATCTGCGACGGCAACATGCAGGAAGGCAGCTTCCGCTGCGATGCCAACGTCTCGGTGCGCAAGCCCGGCGACAGGCTCGGTACGCGGCGCGAAATCAAGAACCTCAACAGCTTCAAGTTCATGCAGCAGGCGATCGACTACGAGATCCGCTGGCAGATCGAGGAGATCGAGGACGGCCGCGCGATCCAGCAGGCCACCGTGCTGTTCGACCCCGACACGGGCGAGACGCGCGCCATGCGCACCAAGGAAGACGCGGCCGACTACCGCTACTTTCCCGACCCCGACCTGCCGCCGCTGGCGATCGCCGCCGACTGGATCGAGCGCGTGCGCGCCGAGATGCCCGAGCTGCCGCGCGCGATGGCCGAGCGCTACGTGCGCGAGCATGGCCTGTCGGACTACGACGCCGCGCAGCTGACGCAGAGCCCGGCCCTGGCCGCCTACTTCCAGGGCGCGGTGGCCGCCGGCGCCAATGCCAAGCTGGCCAGCAACTGGATCACCGGCGAGATCGCGCGGCGCCTGAACCAGCAGGACATCGCCATCACCGAGGCCCCGGTGACGGCCGCCCAGCTGGCCCGGCTGGTGGTGCGCATCAGCGACGGCACGATCTCCAACAACGCGGCGCGCCAGGTGTTCGACGCCCTCTGGACCGGCGAAGGCCAGGAGGTCGACGCCATCATCGAGGCCAAGGGCCTGAAGCAGATGAGCGACAGCGGCGCGCTCGAGAAGATCATCGACAGCGTTCTTGCGACCAACCAGAAGAACATCGACGAATACCGCGCCGGCAAGGACCGCGCCTTCAACGCGCTGGTCGGCCAGGTCATGAAGGCCAGCCAGGGCAAGGCCAACCCCGCGCAAGTCAACGCGCTGCTCAAAGCCAAACTGGGCTAGCGATCCCGGCCGGCGCAGCCAGGCCTGTTGGCGAAACACCGTGGATCTGGCTCTGCCAGGCCGCTGGTGTTGCCCCCGGCAGGGGGCTGAGGAGCCGCGGCTCCAAGCCTGCCTGCGCAGGCTTGGACGGCTCCGAAGGGCCGCTGCCTCTGGCAGCGACTCGAGCCCCCCGGACACGAAGTGCCGGGCAACCTGCGGGCGAGCCTACTTCACCGCTGCGTTGGCAGCCCACAGGGGCTTGAGGCGCGTTGCCTCCTCGTCGAAGCGCGCGTTGAGGCGCTTCTTTTCCTCTTCCTGCTCGCCGATGAAGCGGTTCTGCACCGCAACGCTCTTGGCGTTGTCGTCGATCTTGCGGCGCACCGCGTCGGGCGCCTTGCCCGGGTCGTTCTTGTAGAACTCGAGCTCGTCGTCGATCTTCTTGCGGTCCTCGGCCAATTCGCCCAGCCGCTTCCTGGCGGCCTGGATGACGACGTCGATCTGCACCAGCGCCTCGGCCCGCTCGCGGTCGTGGGCGGCCGCGTTGGGGTAGCGCACCAGCAGCGCACGCTCGCGCCGCCGCTCCTCGACCTGTCGGGCCGCCTGCAGCTGGGCCAGGCGGTCGCGCTCATCGCGCTCGGCCTGCTCGCGCGCCGTGTAGGTGGGCTCGACCTTGCGGCGCGTGGTGCCGCTCGGATTGAGCTCGCGCTGTTCGCGGTCGATGCAGTCGGGAATCGGCCGGTCGGCGGTGATGGTGCGGCCGCGCGAATCGGTGCAGCTGTAGATGCCGGGACCGGAGGGCCGGGCGGCGCCGGCCGCAGGTTGCTGTGCCTGCACCGCGCCGGCCGCGGCCAGCGAGAACGCCAGAAATGCCTTCAGTGCTTGGGTGCTCGCCAACATCGGTCCTTCAGACGGGTTGAATCAGCCCGCGCCGTAACGAGCCCGGTACGCCAGCACGTGCTGGCGRTGGGCGCCCAGCTCGTCATCCGCGCGGCCTGACAGATACTGTAACAAGTCGTCCAGCGTCGCGATGGAAATAACTGCAAGTCCGAGCTGATTGCGTACATATTGCACGGCGCTGTGGTCCACGTCGACGCCGTTCTCGGTGGCCTTCTCCTGGCGGTCGAGCGCAATCGCGACCGCGTGCGGGATGGCGCCGGCGGCGCGGATGGCCGCGATCGACTCGCGCACCGCGGTGCCGGCCGACATCACGTCGTCGACGATCAGCACCCGGCCCTCGAGCGGCGCCCCGACCAGGGTGCCGCCCTCGCCGTGGTCCTTGGCTTCCTTGCGGTTGTAGGCGAAAGGGACGTTGCGGCCGCGCCGCGCCAGCTCGGCCGCCACCGTGGCGCCGAGCGGAATGCCCTTGTAGGCCGGCCCGAAGATCATGTCGAACTCGAGCCCGCTGGCGATCAGCCGGTCTGCATAGAATTCGGCCAGCCGCGCGAGCTTGGCGCCATCGTCGAACAGGCCGGCATTGAAGAAATAGGGGCTGACGCGGCCGGCCTTGGTCTTGAACTCGCCGAAGCGCAGCACCCCCGACTCCAGCGCAAACTGGACGAACGCCTGTGCCAGCGCGCCGTCCTCTCCAATCTTTTCAGCCATAGGGAATGTCCTCGTGTTCAAACTGACCAGCCTCAACCTCAACGGCCTGCGATCGGCTGCCACCAAGGGCGTCGCCGATTGGGTCGGCGGACTGGGGCCGGATTGTATTTGCATGCAGGAAATCAGGGTCCAGGCCAGCGACATCGAGGGGCGCTTCGAGGAGATGGCCGGTCTCAAGGGGCACTTCCATTTCGCCGAGAAGAAAGGCTACGCGGGCACCGCGGTCTACACGAAGCACGCGCCCAGCGACGTGGTCGTGGGCTGGGGCGACGCCGAGTTCGACGCCGAGGGCCGCTACCTCGAGCTGCGCTTCGACACGCCTAGCGCCAAGCTGTCGATCATCAGCTGCTATTTTCCGAGCGGCTCATCGGGCGAAGAGCGGCAGGCGGCGAAATTCCGCTTCCTCAAGGGCTTTTTCCCGCATCTCGGCGCGCTGAAGCGCGAGCGCGAATTCATCCTCTGCGGCGACATCAACATCGCCCACAAGGAAATCGACCTCAAGAACTGGCGCGGCAACCAGAAGAACAGCGGCTTCCTGCCCGAGGAACGGGCCTGGATGACCCGGCTGCTCGACGCCGGCGCCGACGGCGCGGGCCTGGTCGACGTCTACCGGATGCTCAAGCCCGAGACCACCGACGAGGCCTACACCTGGTGGAGCAACCGCGGCCAGGCCTACGCCAAGAACGTGGGCTGGCGGCTGGACTATCACCTGGCGACGCCGAAGCTGGCGGCACTGGCGCGCGAGGAGTCGATCTTCAAGACCGTCAAGTTCAGCGACCACGCGCCGATCACGGTGGACTACGACTTCAGCCTGTAAGGGCTTCGAACAGGACGTCCTGCGCGCCCTCCCACAACACCTTGTGGCCGAGCGCGCGCAGCTGCTCGCGCCCCTCGACGATGGTGAGGAAATGGTTGCCCGCGAGCGGGCCCATCTTGCTCGCGAAGCTGCAGCCGCCGTAAGCCAGGAGGATCTCGGTCTCGCTGTAGCCGCCCGGATAGAACAGGATGTCGCCGGCCGAGGGGTGGCTGGTGTGGTTCTCGAAGCCGACGCCGAGCTGGAAATCGCCCAGCGGCACCCAGCAGGC
Organism: Variovorax sp. P1_H2; assembly: GCF_056405295.1. Lineage (NCBI taxonomy): Bacteria > Pseudomonadati > Pseudomonadota > Betaproteobacteria > Burkholderiales > Comamonadaceae > Variovorax > Variovorax sp. P1_H2. The sequence goes on from NZ_JBFUCJ010000012.1 coordinate 13,821, forward strand.
CTCGCCGCTCCAGCGCACGTGGATCAGCTTCTGCCGGTAGGGCAGCAGCTTGCGGAAGGCGGCCACCGTGAGCGGCGCGTCGGGATGGGTCTCGGCGACAAAGCGCAGGCCGCCGGCGGTGATCTGGATACGTTGCATCGGACAGAGCGTACAACGTCGCGGGCACCTCCGCGCTGATCGACAAACGACGCCAGCGGCTGGGCCGACGGGGTTCAGCGCGGCCGCATCGCTGCCGACCGAGCAGCGGACGAGGCGCCCTCAGGTCTCGCGCGGCCGGGCCCGTCCCGAGTGCCGCGCCATGTGTACCTGGTGCAACGTGATCTTGCGCACCTCCGCCTGGCTGGTCTCGATGTGGGCGCGCAGCAGCATCGCGGCCTGGTCGCCCCGGTTGGCGCGGATCGCCTTCAGGATCTTGCCGTGCTCGTCATAGGTCGCGTCGATGCGCGGCTGCTTGGTGAAGTCGAGCCGCCGGATGATGCGGATGCGGTCGGTCACGTCGCGGTGCACGCGCGCCATCTCGGCGTTGCCGGCGGCCGCGACCAGCGCGCAATGAAAGGCCTCGTCCCACTGCGCCACCTGCACCGTGTCGGCGCTGCGCTGGGCGGCGGGCACCAGCCAGATGCCGGCCAGCGTGTCGAGCAGGCTGCGGTCGACGCGATGGTCGCTCTCGCACAGGCGGTGCACGGCGGTGGTCTCGAGCACCATGCGCAGGTCGTACAACTGCTCGAACTGGTCGAAGTCGAACGGCAGCACGCGCCAGCCGCTGCGGAACAGGACTTCGACGAAGCCCTCCTGCTGCAGCCTGAAGAGCGCCTGCCGCACCGGCGTGCGCGAGACGCCGAGTCGCTCGCTGATCTCGTTCTCGGTGAAGCGGTCGCCGGGCACCAGGCTGAACTCGGCGACGTCGCGCTTGAGCTGCGCATAGACCTCGTCGGCCCGGGTGCGGAACACGGGATCGGCGGCGGGAGGCTGGGGAGGAATTCGAACGGTCGACACGTCGGCCATGTTAGTGGGTGCCGAGCGCGGCCAGCAAGGCGCTGCTCGGTGCGGTCCAGCCGACGATGCCGCCCTGGGCGCGGATCATCTCGACGGCGGCCGCCTTGAAGGCGGGAAAATAGCTCTCGGTGCAGTCCTCGAGCAGCAGGCAATCGTAGCCGCGGTCGTTGGCTTCGCGCATGCTGGTCTGGACGCAGACCTCGGTGGTGACGCCGCCGAACAGCAGGTGGGTGATGCCGCGCCGCTTCAGAGTCTCATGCAGTCCGGTGGCGTAGAAGGCGCCCTTGCCGGGCTTGTCGACCACGATCTCGCCTTCGACGGGCGCCAGCGCATCGATGATCTGGTTGCCGGGTTCGCCCATCACGAGGATCCGGCCCATCGGGCCGACGTCGCCGATGCGCAAGCTGGGGTTGCCGCGGTTGCGCTTGGCGGGGGGGCAGTCGGAGAGGTCGGGCTTGTGGGCTTCTCTCGTATGGACGACCAGGCCGCCCGCTGTTCGCCACGCTTCGAGCGTTTTTTGTGTCGCGGGGACGATGGCTTCGAGCAGGGAGACGTCGTTGCCCAGGGTTTCGCCGAAGCCGCCGGGCTCGATGAAGTCGCGCTGCATGTCGATCAGGACCAGGGCTGTTTTTGTCAGGTCGAACTCGTACGTGAAGGGCTGGGCTTCTATCTTCATGTCTTGGCTTTCGAAGATGTCTGGTTGTAGGCGCGTGGGCGGCGGCGGTGGGCGGTATGCCCTTGGCCGGCCGACGTCACCGGCCCTTCGGGCTGCCCTGCGCTGCTCGCGGCATGCGGTGCGGGACCGCGTGTCGGGCGCCTCTCCAACGACAGCAAGGGCTTCATGCCGCCACCGGCGCATGATGATCGCCCCCTCCCATGTGCGCACCAAGCACATGCCGCTCGGCAGTCGCAGCGTCCGTCTCGTAAACCACCCGCCCCTCGCTCATCACCACGATCCGGTCCGCCATCTCCAGCAGTTCGTCGAGATCCTCGCTGATCAGCAGCACCGCGCCGCCGCGCGCGCGCACCTGCACGATGCGGCTGTGAATTTCCGCCACCGCCGCGAAGTCCAGCCCGAACACCGGGTTGGCCGCGATCAGCACGTTGATGTCTCCCGCCAGCTCGCGCGCCAGCACCGCGCGCTGCACGTTGCCGCCCGACAGGCTGCGGATCGGCGCGCCCTCGCCCTGGGTCTTGACGCCGTACTCGGCGATCCACTCGCGGGCCCGGCTGCGCCACAGCGGGAAGTTCAGCACATCGGCGCCGAGCGCCGGCCAGGCCAGCGGCGGCTGGTCGAAGTCGCGCAGCGCCATGTTCTCGGCCACGCTGAGGTCGCCGACGCAGGCGTTGCGCAGCGGCTCCTCGGGCAGGCTGCGCACCTTGAGGCGGCGGTTCTCCTCGCGCTTCGCCTCGTAGGGTTCGCCCATCACCGTGACGCGGCCCGCGAGCCGCGGCCGCTGGCCGACCAGGGCTTCCACCAGTTCGCGCTGGCCGTTGCCCGAGACGCCGGCCACGCCGAGGATCTCGCCGGAACGCACCGAAAGGCTCAGGTCGTGCACCGCCAGCGTGCCGCGGTCGCCCAGGGCCCGAAGGCCGTCGACATGGAGCGCGATCGGAGCGTTGGGCGGGGTCGGCTGCATCGCATGCAGGGCACGGCCGATCGGCGCGGCGGTGTCGCCCTCGGCGGGCGGCGGCGCTTCGCCCTCGCCCATCATCGCCGCGGCCAGCCGCGCCGGGTTGGTGTCGGCCACCTGGCAATGGTGCACCGCCTTGCCGCGCCGCAGCACCGTGACGCTGTCGGCATAGGCCATCACCTCGCGGAACTTGTGCGTGATGATCAGCACCGTGCACATGCCGCTTTTCGCGAACTCGCGCACATGGCCCAGCACCTCGTCGGCCTCCTGCGGCGTCAGCACCGAGGTCGGCTCGTCGAGGATCAGCAGGCGCGGCTTCAGGTAGAGCTGCTTGAGCAGTTCGAGCTTCTGCTTCTCGCCGGCCGCCAGCTCCGACGGACGCACGTCGAGGTCGAGGCTGAAAGGCGTGGTCGCCAGGAAGTCCGTGAGCTCGGCGCGCTTGCGCTTCCAGTCGATCAGCGCCGGCGTCTTGCCGCCGGCCAGCAGCAGGTTCTCGGCCACCGTCATGCCCGGCGCCAAGGTGAAGTGCTGGTAGACCATGCCGATGCCGAGCGTGCGCGCCACCACCGGGTTGGCGATGTCCTGCTCGCGGCCGTCGATCAGGATCGCGCCCTCTTCGGCCCGCTGGAATCCGGCCACGCACTTCACCAGCGTGCTCTTGCCGGCGCCGTTCTCGCCCAGCAGCGCGTGCACGGTGCCGGGCGCCACGTGCATCGTCACGCGGTCCATCGCCGTGAAGCTGCCGAAGCGCTTGGTCAGCTCGTAGGTGTCGAGTGCCAGCGCGCCGGTGGCGGCGGGTGTCGGGTGGACCGGTGCGATCATCGTGCGGCTCTCCGTTCTATTGGGGCGGCAGCGCGTCGAGCAGCGCCGTCGAGCTCGCATGGGCGCCGAACACGCCGCCCTGCATGGTGATCATCTTCAACGCCGCCAGGTGGTTGCCGTGGTCGGTGGCCGCGGTGCAGTCCGACAGCAGCAGGCATTCGAAGCCGCGGTCGTTGGCGTCGCGCATCGTGGTGTGGACGCAGACGTCGGTCGTGATGCCGGCCAGGATCAGGTTCTCGATGCCGCGCGTACGCAACACCAGCTCGAGGTCGGTGGCATAGAAAGAGCCCTTGCCGGGCTTGTCGATCACCACCTCGCCGGCGAGCGGGGCCAGCGCCGGGATGATTTCCCAGCCCGGCTCGCCGCGCACCAGGATGCGCCCGCACGGGCCGGCGTCGCCGATGCCGACGCCGTTGGCGCCGATCTGCCGCGAGCGCCAGCGCTTGTTGGCCGGCAGATCGGCCAGGTCGGGGCGGTGCCCTTCGCGCGTGTGGATGATGTGGAAGCCCAGCGGCCTCAGGCGCGCCAGCGTGCGCGCGATCGGCTCGATCGGCGCCTGCACCAGCGACAGGTCGTAGCCCATCACGTCGACGTACCCGCCCTGGCCGCAGAAGTCGGTCTGCATGTCGATCACGATCAGCGCCGTGTTGTCGGGCCGCAGCGCGCCGTTGTACGGCCAGCGGTACGGGTCGGCGGAAACGTAGGTGGTGCTCATGCGGATGAACTCGGGTTCGACTTCCTTGTGGATCAACGCGTGGATGACAGTTCGCCCGGGCTGCCGACCGCCACGCTGCCCGGCTTGCAGGTCAGCACCAGGATCACCAGCGTGAGCACGTAGGGCACGGTGTTGAAGAGGTGATAACCCCAGCCGACGCCGATCGACTGCAGGGCCGGACCGATCGCGCCGGCGCCGCCGAACAGCAGCGCCGCGCCGATGCAGCGCAGCGGGCTCCAGCGCGCGAAGATCACCAGCGCCACCGCGATCAGGCCCTGTCCGCTCGAGATGCCCTCGTTCCAGCTGCCCGGATAGAACAACGTGAGCGAGGCGCCGCCGAGCCCGGCGATAAAGCCGCCAGCGGTGGTGGCCGCGATTCGCAGGCCGGCCACCGAGTAGCCGAGCGCCCGCGTCGCGTTGGCCGAATCGCCCGCCATGCGCACCAGCAGGCCGGCGCGCGTGCGCGCGAAGCCCCACCACAGGAACACCGCCAGCACGATGCCGACCGGCACCAGCGCGTTGACCTGCAGCGCCGATCGGATGACCGGGTTGTCGCTCCAGTTGCCAAGCGGGATCGCCGGCAGCTGCGGCGCCTGCGGCTGGATCAGCGGCTTGCCCAGGTAGAAGGCGAGGCCGGTGCCGAACAGCATCAGCGCGATGCCGGTGGCGACGTCGTTGACGCGGTCGAGCGAGCACAGGAGCCCATGCAGCAGCGCCAGCAGCGCGCCCGCGGCGCCGCCGATCAGCACGCCGAGCCAGGCCGAGCCGGTGAGCCAGGCGCCGCCGAAGGAGGCCATGGCCGAGAGCACCAGCACGCCTTCGAGGCCGAGGTTGATGCGGCCCGACTTTTCGGTCAGGCATTCGCCGAGGCTCACGAAAAGAAAGGGCGCGCCGACGCGCAGCGCGCCGCCGACGATCCCCGCCACGAGCGCGATCCACTGGTCGGCGGTCATGGCGCAAGCTCCGCGCCGCGCGCTGCGGTATGCGACTTGGGAGCGGCCTGGTGTCTCATGCGACCTCCTTCGTCAGACTCGGCTGCACCGCGCGCGGCATGCGGTTCTTCAGCAGCGTCTTCCAGTCGATCATGCGCAGGCCCTCGCTCGCGAGGATCAGCACGAAGGCCATGCCCTGCAGCACCAGCACCGAGGCGTCCGGCAGCCCCAGGCGGCGTTGCAGCAGGCTGCCCGCGGCGCCGAAGCCCCCGAAAAGAATCGCCACCGGGATCACCGCCACCGGGTTGTGGCGGGCGATGAAGGACACCAGGATGCCGGCATAGCCGTAGCCCGCAATCAGCGAGGCATTGGCATTGGTGTGCACCGCCGCCACCTCCACCGCGCCGGCCACGCCCGCGCAGGCGCCGCCGATCCCGCAGGCGGCCAGGATCAGCCCGCTCGCCGGCAGGCCCACCAGCTGGGCGGTGCGCGGATTGCCGCCGACCACGCGGACCGAGAAGCCCGAGGCGGTGGCGCGCAGCCAGAGGCCCGAGACCAGGCAGGCGACGATCCCGACCACCAGGCCCCAGTGCACGTCGGAGCCGCCGATGCCGCCGATCCCGAGCCCTTCGGCGATCGAGCGCGTGGCCGGCTTGTTGAGGCTGGCCGGATCGCGCAGCACGCCTTCGACCAGGTGCTTGAAGAGCCCGATCGCGATGTAGGCCAGCAGCAGGCTGCTGATGGTCTCGTTGATGCCGCGGTACTGGCGCAGCCAGCCCGCCAGCGCGATCCAGGCGGCGCCGGCGATGGCGCCGGCCACGCACAACGCCAGCGTTCCGATGAGGTTCGCGGGTAACGGCAGCGCATAGGGCAGCGCCGCGGCGGCGAGGCCGCCGAGCACCAGCGCACCCTCGCCGCCGATGATCACCAGCCCGGCGCGCGCCGGGATGGCCACGCACAGCGCGGTCAGCATCAGCGGCGCGGCGCGCTGCAGCGTGTTCTGCCATGAGAACCAGTCGCCGAAGGCCCCCTTGAACAGGATGACCCAGACCTCCAGCGGACTCACGCCGGCGAACCAGACGAAGACGCCGAAGAGAAGCAGTGCCGCCGCGATGGCGAACACCGGCAGTGCGATCTCATTCAATGCGTTGCGCATCGTCGGCTCGCGGGGTGAAGGCGGCGGCCGGTCAGCCGACCGAACCCACCACGCCTTCGACGAGGTAGTTCATCTTTTCCAGTTCGAGGTCGGTCTGCTTGAGCGCCTTGCCGGCCGGGATCACGACCGTGCCCTTGTTGTCCTTGAGCCCGCCGACGAAGATGTCGAAGCTGCCCGCCAGCATCTTGGCCTTGACCTCGTCGGCGTTCTTCTTGGCCGCATCGGTGACCATCGGGCCGTAGGGCGACATCTTCACGTAGCCTTCCTTGAGGCCGCCGCGCAGGAAGTTCGGATGCGGCTTGCCGGCCTGGGCAGCGTCGACGATCGTCTTGTAGGCCGTGATCCAGTTCCATTCGGCGCCGGTCAGGTAGGCATTGGGCGCCAGCTTGGCCTGGCTCGCGTGGTAGCCGCAGACCATCTTGCCGCGCTTGGCAGCAGTCTCTACCACCACCTTGGGACCGTCGACGTGCATCGTGAACACGTCGCAGCCCTGGTCGGCCAGGCTGTTGGTGGCCTCGGCCTCCTTCACGGCCATCGACCAGTCGCCCGTGAAGATCACGCTGCAGGTGATGCCGGGCTTGACCGAGCGCGCGCCCAGCGTGAAGGCGTTGATGTTGCGCAGCACCTGCGGGATCGGCTTGGCGGCGACGAAGGCGATCTTGTTGCTCTTCGTCATGTGGCCGGCGATGACCCCGTTGAGGAACTGGCACTCGTCGATGTAGCCGAAGAAGCTGCCGACGTTCTTCGGGTGCTTGCCCTCGGTCCAGAGGCCGCCGCAATGCGAGAAGCGGACGTCGGGGTTCTTCGGCGCCACCGCCAGGATGTGCGGGTCGAAGTAGCCGAAGGAGGTCGGGAACAGCAGCTTGGCGCCGTCCTGCGAAATCATCCCGGTCATGGTCTTCTGTACCGCCGCGGTCTCGGGCACGTTCTCTTCCTCGACCACCTTGAGGCCCGGCATCTTCTTGAGTTCGGCCGCGGCCAGCGCGTGCGACTGGTTGTAGCCATAGTCGTCGCGCGGGCCGACATAGATGACGCCGACGGTCAGCGRCTTCTGCGCGCTGGCCAGCGCGCTCCAGCCACCCAGGGTGGTGGCGGAGGCCAGGGCGGCCAGGGACTTGAGGGAATCGCGACGGTTGAACTGGCTCATGGTGCTTACTCCAGGTGATTGAGGAATCAGGGGGCCGGGATGTCCTGTCTTGGATACAAGATGGTGTGCATAAACCGTACCAGCGCTTGGGCGGCGAAATCAGCCCGCGGCGCGCCAGCGTTGTGCGGCGCGCGCGCCAGTGCGGCCCCGGCGCCCCGTCTTTGTGCTTGCGAGGCGCCGTCATCTCAGTCCGCCGCCGGGCCGCCCCAAGGCGGACGCGGCCCCCTCGGGGGGCAGCGAGTACACGAAGAGACGAGCGTGGGGGTCATGCCTTCAGGCCAGCGCAGCGACGGGCGAGTGCACCGCGCCCGCGGATTCGAGCGCTGCAGCCACCCGCAGCACCAGGTCCTCGCGCCACGGCGCGGCGATCACCTGGACGCCGATCGGCAGCGCCGGATGGGCACCCCAGACCGGCACCGCGCACACCGGCAGGCCGATGCACGAGATCGGCTGCGTCAGCAAGCCCATGTTGGGCCGCACCGGCAACCGGTGGCCATTGATCTCGAAGAACTCGGCACCGATCGGCGTCGCCGCCGAGGGCGTCGCGGCCGCCAGCAGGATGTCGAAGCGCTCGAACACTTGCGCCACCTGCTCCGCATAGAGCCGCCGCACGCGCTGCGCCCGCGCCACCCAGGCGGCCGGCAGCAGCGCACCGGCCAGGAAGCGGTCGCGCGACAGCGGTTCGAAGTCCTGCGCGCGGCGGCGCAGGTCGGGCAGGTGCAGCGCGGCACCTTCGGAGTTGGTGACCAGGAAGGCCGCGGCCCGGCCGGCCTCAACCATCGGCAGCTCGACCGTGCGGCTGGCGCCCAGCGCCTGCGCCACGGCGTCGACCGCGGTCAGCGCCTCAGGAGAAGCATGCTGGCGGAAATAGCCGCCGAGCACGCCGATGCGAAGGCCCTGCGCGCCCAGCGTCAGCGATGCGCTGACCGGCTCGACCGCGCGCTGCGCGCAGCCGGGGTCGTGCGGGCCGCGGCCCTCGGGGCCCTGCATCGCGTCGTAGGCCAGCGCCAGGTCGCGCGCCGAGCGCGCGAACGGCCCCAGGTGGTCGAGGCTGGACACGAAGGGATAGCTGCCGGTGCGCGGCAGCCGTCCGAAAGTCGGCTTGAGACCGAACACGCCGCACAACGAAGAGGGCACGCGGATCGAGCCGTTGGTGTCGGAGCCCAGCGTCAGCGCCACCTGGCCGGCCGCGACCGCGGCGCCCGAGCCACCCGAGGAACCGCCCGCGATCCGCGCCAGGTCGTGCGGGTTGCGGGTCGGGCCGGCGTGGCTGTTCTCGGTGGTGAAGCCGTAGGCGTACTCGTCCATGTTGAGCGCGCCGACCAGCACCGCGCCCGCGCTCTCGAGCCGGCGCACCAGCGCCGCGTCGTCGCGCGGCGGCGTGCTCGCGCGCTCGATCTTCGAGCCGGCCAGGGTCGCGAGTCCGGCGATGTCGAACAGGTTCTTGACCGCGAAGGGCACGCCCAGCAGCGGCAGTTCGCGGGTCCGTGCGCCTTGGGCCGAGGCGAGCGAGGCATCGACCTGCGCCGCGCGCCGCAGCGCGCGCTCGCGCAGCACCGCGGTGAAGGCGTTGACGCGGGCGTCGGTGGCACCGATGCGGCCCAGGCTGGCCTGCACCAGCGCCACCGCGCTGACCGCGTTGCCGCGCACGGCCTCGGCCATTGCGGATGCGTCCTGCGCGAGCAGGGCGGCGGCGCTCATAAGGCAACCTCCGTGCTGCGCACTGCGGTGCGAGCTTGCTTGGGGCGGCCCGGCGCGGCGCTCATTCTTCCTTCTCCCGTGGCGACACCGGCGAGAAGCTCAGCGCCGGTTCATCGCGATCGCCGAGCGGCACCGCATCCACCAGCGCGGCGAACTCCGCCGCCAGCGTGAAGTAGCGCAGCACGCCCGGCCGCTGGTCGGCCCTGAGCCTCAGGCCGAGCACGGCCGCCGATGCATCGACATAGGCTTCGATCTCCGAAGACGTCATGGTTGCGACTCCTAGCGGCGCACTTCGCGCTGGAAGATCTCCAGGCTCAGCTTCTTCATGGCCACGAAGCTGGCCGAGCTCAGCGTCTCGAGCGTGCGCGGCCGCTCGTCGCGGTAGTCGAGGATCTCCGCCACCTTGGTCGGCCGCTTGGTCAGGAGCAGCACCTGGTCGGCGAGGTACACCGCCTCCTCGAGGTCGTGCGACACCAGCAGCATCGTGGTGCCGGTCTTCATGAACACCTCCTGCAGTTTCTCGCGGATGAACAGCGTCATCTCGAAGTCGAGCGCCGAGAACGGCTCGTCGAGAAACAGCACCTCGGGGTTCGGCGCCAGCGCCCGCATGATCGACGCCGTCTGCTGCTGGCCGCCCGACAACTCGTAGGGATAGCGCTTCAAGTCGAACTTGACGTCGAAGGAGGCCACCAGTTCCTCCATGCGCCGGTCCACCTCGGCCTTCGACCGGCCTTCGAGCTTCAGCGGGTAGGCGATGTTGTCGATGGTCCGCATCCACGGGAACATCGCCTCGCGGTAGTTCTGGAACACGTAGCCGATCTTGGTGTCCGCGAGCGACTTGCCATCGAACAGAATCTCGCCCGAGTCGATCGGGATCAGGCCCGCGATCATGTTGATCAGGGTCGACTTGCCGCAGCCGTTGGGGCCGAACACCGAAACGATCTTGTTCTTGGGGATGTCGAGGTCGAAGTTCTCGTACAGCGGCCAGCCCGCGAAGTACTTGGTCAGGCCGCGGATCGTGATGTGGGTGCCGGCCGGCCCCGGGGCGAAGACCGGCTTCGGCACGTCGGCGTACACCGGGCCGTTGATGACCTTTTCCACGGTGGCTCTCATCTTCCGCTCCAGTGCACGATGCGGCGCTCGGCCACGAGGAAAAGAATGTTCAGCGCATAGCCCAGCGCACCGGCGGCGAGGATCGAGGCGTACATGTCCTTGACGTTCATCACCTGCTGCGAGTTGATGATGCGGTGGCCGAGCCCGCTGTCGGAGCCGATGAACATCTCGGCCACGATCACGATCACCAGCGCCATCGACACCGCCGAGCGCAGCCCGACGAAGGTCGGCTGCAGGCTCTCCCAGACCAGCACGTCGCGAAAGATCTGCCAGCGCGAAGCCCCCATCACCTTGGCCGCCATGACCCGCTGCTTGCGTGCGTTCATCACGCCGTAGGCGCTGTTGAAGACCACGATCAGCAGGGCGCCGAAGGCCGCGATCGCGACCTTGTTGACGTCCGAGACGCCGAAGATCATGAGGAACAGCGGGATCAGGGCCGAAGACGGCGTCGAGCGGAAGAAGTCGATCAGGAACTCGACGCTGCGGTAGGCCTTTTCGTTGCTGCCGAGCAGCACCCCGAGCGGCACGCCCACGATGGCCGCGATCAGGAAGGCCTGCAGCGTGCGCCAGACCGTGACCGCGAAGTCGCCGAGCAGTGCGCCGCCGGCCAGGCCGGAGAGCAGCGTGAGCAGCGTGTCGCCCGGCATCGGCAGCAGGATGGCCTTGATCAGGCCGAAGCGCACCACCAGGTCCCAGACGATGAACAGCACCACCGGGCCGATGAAGGGCAGCGCCTTGACCCAGTGCGATTCGCGCGGCGGCGCGGAGGCGGATGCGTTGGCGGCAGGCGGCGACCAGGGCACCGTGCCGGACGAGGGCGTCGTCATGGCATCAGCCCTTGTAGAGCATCGTGTCGACCATCAGGCGCGACGAGAAGATGCCCTTGTCCGAGAACAGGTCGAAGAACTTCTGGAAGTAGGCGATGTCGCCGGGCGTGAACTCGTTGTACATGGTGTAGGCCGCCAGCGGCACCTCGCCGGTCAGCGGGCCCTCGATCGCGGTATAGCCCTTGAGGTACTGGCGCGCTTCGGCCGGCTTGCTGCGCACGAAGGCCACGCCCTGCCCGTAGGCGGTGATGAACTTCTTCGCCGCCTCGGGATTCTTCTTGATCAGCGCCGAGGTCAGCGAGGCCGAGCCGCCGAACCATGGCGCCATCGGATCGCCCAGCACGTATTTCGCGATCACGCCGGCTTCCAGCACCCGCGTGCTTCCGTTCAGGCGGCCGATGGTGCCGGTCGGCTCCAGGGTGTAGCAGCCATCGACCTGCCCCGCGGCGAGCGCCGCCACGTGCTGGCCGATCGGCAGTTCGACCACCGTGGCACCGGTGGCGCCGCCGCGTTCGAGCACCGCCTTGGCCAGCGTCACGTTCTGGATGCCGGGACCCGAGGCGACCCGCTTGCCCTTCAGGTCGGCCATCACCTTGGCGGTGCTCGCGGTCGGCACCAGCACCTGGTCGAGCACGTTCTTCACGTTGCTCGGGTTGGAGCAGAAGATCTTGAAGCTGCCCGGTGCCGCGATCTCGCCGATCGCGATGTTGGCCGAGCCGGTGCCGTTGGCGCTGCCGTCGCAGCGGTCGGCCAGCATCGCTTCCATGATCTGCTGGGCGCCGGCGTAGCGCTGCACCTCGACGTCGAGGCCGGCGGCCTTGAAGTAGCCCAGTTCGACCGCCGAATAGAAGGGCAGGCCGGCGGCGATCGGCCAGTAGCCGATGCGGATCTTCGGTGCGCCCTGGGCCCGCACGATGGCCGGCGCGGCGAGCACCGCCAGTCCGGCGGCACCGGCCTGCAGCAGCTGGCGCCGCGAAGCCGGGGTGGCGAGGGTCGGGGGTTTCTTGCTGGGGGCCATGGGTACTCCGGATGAAGGTGAAGAGGAGGAATCAGTTCGCGGCGGCGCTGCGCGCGGCGATGTAGGCGCGCCAGCCGCCGAGCCCGGTGATGTCGTCGGCGCCGGCCACCGCCAGCGCCTCGCAGAGGAAGCCCTGCACGCTGCGGCCGTCGGCCAGCAGCAGGCTGCCGATGCCCAGCGGCGCAGGGATCAGGGCCACGAAGCTGCCGTAATGCGCCGTCGGCATTTCCCATATCTCGACCGCGATCGCCGCGCCCTCGCCGGCGGCCACGCGCAGCAGCCCGGGCTTGGGCGGCACGGTGCCTGGCAGCGCATAGAGCCGGTAGTCCGGCGCGGTGTGCGTGGCGGCGATCAGGCGGGCGCCGCGCTCGGTCAGCTGGCCGTTCAGCGGCATGCCCGACAAGTGGGCGCCGACCACCGCGACCTGGACCGTCGGCACCGAGGCGATCAGCGGCAGGTCCTGCAGCGGGGGCAGCGGCTCGCGCGTGGCGCCGAGCGGCAGCCCGGTGGCATGGTGGAAGCGCTGGCCAAGCTCGGCCAGCTGGAAGTCGCTGCCGGCACGGCCGATCAGCGTGATGMCGAAGGGCAGCCCGTCGGCGCGCAGGCTGGCGGGCACCGAGATCGCCGCGTAGTCCAGCAGGTTCACGAAGTTCGTGTACTCGCCAAGGTTGCGGTTGAGCGCCACCGGGTCGGCCTGCATCGCCTCGATCGTGTAGTGGGCCGGCGCGGTGGGCACCAGCAGCACGTCGATGTCGCTCCACATCGCGGCGGCGCGCTGGCCCAGCGCGTGCAGCCTGGTGCGGGCATCGACGAAGTCGGCGGCGCTGTAGCCGCGGCCCTGCGCCAGGATGCCGCGCACCGGCGCCACCACCTCGGCTTCGTGGGCGTCGAAGAACTCGCGCACCGCGGCGTAGCGTTCGGCGACCAGCGCACTGTCGTAGAGCAGCGCGGCTGCATTGGCGAGTGGCGCGTAGTCGATCTCGACCGGCGTGCCGCCCAGGGCGCGCAGCTGCTCGATCGCGCGCTCGAAAGCGGCCTGCGACTGCGCGTCGCCGAAGAAGTTCAACGCCGAAGGCAGGCCGAAGCGGAAGGCCGCGGGCAGCGGCCGGGTCGCGAGCGCCAGCTTGCGGCCGTAGGGGTCCTCGGGGTCGTAGCCCATCGCCGCGTGCAGCACGCGGGCCGCGACCGCGACCGTGCGCGCGAAGATCGAGACGCAGTCGACGCTCTGCGCCGCCGGCACCACGCCGCGCGCGCTCAGCAGCCCGCGCGAGGGCTTGATGCCGACGATGTTGTTGAGCCCGGCCGGCACCCGGCCCGAGCCCGCGGTGTCGGTGCCGAGCGCGAAGTCGGCCTGCGCAGTCGCCACCACATAAGCCGAACCCGAGCTCGAGCCACCCGACACGTAGCGCGGATCGAAGCTGTTGGGCACCGCGCCATAAGGTGAGCGGGTGCCGTTCAGGCCGCAGGCGAACTGGTCGAGGTTGGTCTTGCCCAGCAGCGCCGCACCGGCATCGAGCAAGCGCTGCACCACATGGGCATGCGCCGCGGGCGTGCGGGCGAAGGCGGGGCAGGCCGCCGTGGTGGGCACACCGGCGACGTCGATGTTGTCCTTGGCGGCGAAGCACAGGCCGGCCAGCGGCCCGGCTGCGGCACCGGCCAGGGGCGCCGCGAGCCGCGTGATCCACGCCGCGGCGGCCCAGCCTTCCAACTGTGGCTTGGCATCGCCCGAGCGCTCTGCCTGTTCATGCACCATCATCAAGCATCCTGTCTTGTGTACAAGATGCCTTGCAAAGGATGTGCCAGCTGCCCCGCCGGCATCGGTGGCGCATGCGGGAATAATGCGGGGCCTCAACCTCCCGCACCGAATGTCCGCACCGCAGGCTGCCGAAGCCCCCCCGTCCCTGCCCTGGCGCGACGCGCTCAAGGTCTATCTCGAACCCGCCTCGCTGCGCATGCTGGCGCTCGGCTTCTCGGCCGGCCTGCCGCTGCTGCTGGTGCTGGGCACGCTGAGCTTCCGCCTGCGCGAGGCCGGCATCGACCGATCCACCATCGGCTTCCTGAGCTGGGTCGGCCTCGCCTATGGCTTCAAGTGGGTCTGGGCGCCGCTGGTCGACCGCCTGCCGGTGCCGCCGCTGACCACCCTGCTCGGCCGCCGCCGCGGCTGGCTGCTGCTGGCCCAGATGGCGGTGATCGCCGGGCTGGCCGGCATGGCCTTCAACGATCCGCGCGACGGCCTGCCGCCGCTGGTCTGGTGCGCGCTGCTGGTGGCCTTCGGCTCAGCGACGCAGGACATCGCGCTGGACGCCTTCCGCATCGAGTCGGCTGCCAGCCGCAAGCAGGCCGCGCTGGCCGCCTGCTACCAGACCGGTTATCGCCTGGCGATGATCTGGGCCGGGGCCGGCGTGCTGTGGGTCGCCGCCTGGGCCGAACTGCCCGGTGTCGCCGGCTACCAGAACGGCGCCTGGAAGACCGCCTACCTGGTGATGGCGGCCTCGATGTCGGTCGGCATCCTGACGGTGCTCTTGTCGCCCGAGCCGGTGCGCATCGCCCTGCCGCAGCCCAGGGGCGCCCGCGAATGGCTTCGGAGCGTGCTGGTCGAGCCCTTCGCCGACTTCATCCGCCGCTACCGCTGGCAGGCGGTGCTGATCCTGTCGCTGATCGCCGTCTACCGCATCAGCGACGTCGTGATGGGCATCATGGCCAACCCCTTCTACGTCGACATGGGCTTCACCAAGGACGAGGTCGCCACGGTCAGCAAGATCTACGGCGTGGTGATGACGCTGGCCGGCGCCTTCGTCGGCGGCGCGCTGTCGATGAAACTGGGCGTCATGCGGGTGCTGATGCTGGGCGCGGTGCTCAGCGCCGCCAGCAACCTGCTGTTCGCCGGCCTGGCCTCGCGCGGGCACGACCTTTCGGCGCTGGTGCTGGTGGTGTCGGCCGACAACCTGGCCGGCGGCATCGCCTCGGCGGCCTTCATCGCCTACCTGTCGAGCCTGACCAACATCAGCTATTCGGCCACCCAGTACGCGCTGTTCAGCTCGCTGATGCTGCTGCTGCCGAAGTTCATCGCCGGCTATTCCGGCGTCTTCGTGGACAACTTCGGCTACAGCGCCTTCTTCATCGGCACCGCGGTGCTGGGGGTGCCGGTGCTGCTGCTGGTGGCGCTGGCGTCGCGGGCGGCCGGGAACGGCAACGGCAACGGCAAGGCCACCGGCCCGGCACCCGCGCAGGAGATCTGAATTGGCGTCATAATGGCGCCAATTTGGAGGAATTCATGGCCAACCTGTCAGTCAAGGATGTCCCGGATGACGTGGCCGAACGCCTGCGCCAACGCGCGGCCCGCAACCATCGCTCGTTGCAGGGCGAACTGATGGCGATCATCGAACAAGCGCTGCGCGACTCGGACGACGCACCCGGGCCTGCGCCGGCGCAGGCTCAGCCGGTCGGTGCGGGCTGGGGCGGCCGCGCCATCCTGCGGCGCGGCGGCAAGCCGATCGAGCAGATCGCCGCCGAGCACCGGGCCCGCTTCCCGGCGCCGATCGACACCGGCCCGCTCGCGGTCGACATCGTCCGCGCCGACCGGGACGCCCGATGAGCCGCCGGGCCGCTCCCAAGGCGAGCAGCGCGGCGCGAAGCGCGGAGCTCGTGCGTTGAGCCTGCCGATGCTCCACGTGGCCGAGCCGCCGGCGGCCTATCGCCTGCGCCCGCCGATGGTGGTCGACTGCAGCGCGATCGGCGCGATCCTTTTCGACGAGCCGGCGCGCGACGCGGCGCTGGCGCGACTGGCCGGCCATGCGTTGCATGCCCCCCACCTGCTCGACCACGAGATCGTCAGCGTCGCGCTCAAGAAACGCCGGYAGTCCTGGCCCGCCGAGTCGCTGGCGCTCGCGCTGACCGACTACGGCGACTACGACATCGACCTGCACCCGGTCGACCTCGGCGCGCAGTACGCGCTGGCCGTGCGCTACCAGCTCTCCGCCTACGACGCCGCCTATCTCTGGCTGGCGGCGGAACTCAAGGCACCGCTGGCCACCTTCGACGCCAGGCTCGCCGCGGCCGCGCAAGCCCACCTGAGCGCCCTGCCCTGAGCGATCGGGGCCGCAGGGTCGCGGCTTCGGCCGACCCGAAGGGTATCGCCCAACTGGTAGGCTGTCGCGTTTTAGACATCTCACCCTGCCCAACGTGACACCTTCACGCATTTCCCCCCTGCAGATCAGCGCCTACACCGCGACCTCGGCCGTCGGTGTGGGCAAGGYCGCCCTCAGCGACGCGCTCGAGCAATCGCGCAGCGGTCTGCGCGCCAACGACTTCGGCGCCTCGCCGCTGCCGACCTGGATCGGCCGTGTCGACGGCCTCGAGTCGCTCCGGCTGCCCGAGGAACTCGCGCCCTGGGATTGCCGCAACAACCGGCTGGCCTGGCTGGGCCTGCAGGCCGACGGCTTCATGGAAGCGGTCGCCGCCGCCCGCAAGCGCTACGGCCCGACCCGCATCGCGCTGATCCTCGGCACCTCGACCTCCAGCATCGGCGAGACCGAGGATGCCTACACCCAGCTGGTCGATGGCGCCTTCCCGGCCGACCAGCAGCGCCCGAAGGTGCACACGCCGCATTCGCTCGCCCTCTTCGTGCAACAGGCGCTGGGCCTCGAAGGCCCGGCCGAGACCATCTCCACCGCCTGCTCGTCGAGCGCCAAGGTGTTCGCCTCGGCCGAGCGGCTGATCCGCCTCGGCCTGGTCGATGCGGCCGTGGTCGGCGGCGTCGACACGCTGTGCGGCAGCGTGCTGTTCGGCTTCAACTCGCTCGAACTGGTGTCGCCCGAGCCCTGCCGGCCCTTCGATGCCGCCCGCAACGGCATCAGCCTCGGCGAAGCGGCGGGCTTCGCGCTGGTCGAACGCGGCCGCGGCCCGCTCGAGCTGCTGGGCTACGGCGAGGCCAGCGACGCCCACCACATGTCCACCCCGCACCCCCAGGGCCTGGGCGCAGAGAAGGCGCTCGACGACGCACTGGCCCGCGCCGGCCTCGCCGCCGACGCCATCGACTACATCAACATGCACGGCACCGCCAGCACCAAGAACGACGAAGTCGAAGGCGCGATGGTGGCGCGGCGCTTCCCCGACACCACGCACGCCAGCTCGACCAAGGGCTTCACCGGCCACACGCTGGGCGCGGCCGGCATCGTCGAGGCCGTGATCAGCCTGCTGGCGATCGAGACCGGCCTGAAGCCGGGCAACGTCAACACCACCACGCTCGATGCCGAGTGCGGCCCGCAGATCCAGCTGCAGCCCGCGCGCGGCGAGGTGCGCTACGCGCTGAGCAATTCATTCGGATTCGGCGGCAACAACTGCTCGCTGGTCTTCGGCAAGGGAGCCGCAGCATGAGCGCCGCGCCGGGCCGCTCCCAAGCAAGCTCGCACCGCAGTGCGAAGCACGAAGGTATCCCAATGAACACCACCCCCAAGACCCCCACCCTCTACATCGAAGGACCGGCCTTCTGGTCGGCGACGCTGCCGGGCTGGCAGACCGCCAGCGCGGTCTTCCGCGGCGAGGCCGCGCCAGCCGACCCGCCGGCCAAGCGGCCCTCGCCCCAGCTGCTGGCGCCGGCCGAACGCCGGCGCGCGCCCGACACGGTGGCATTGGCGCTCGAAGTGGCGGCCGCGGCCGTGGCCGCTTCCGGCCGCAATGCCGCCGACCTGCCCTGCGTCTTCGCTTCGGCACACGGCGACCTCGGCATCAACGACTACATGTGCGGCACGCTGGCCGCCGACCCGCTGCTGCTGTCGCCGATCAAGTTCCACAACTCGGTGCACAACGCAGCGGTCGGCTACTGGACCATCGGCACCGGCTGCATGGCGGCCAGCAACTCGCTCGCGGCCTACGAGAGCAGCTTCGCATCCGGCCTGCTGGAAGCGGCCTCGCAGTGCGCCGCCGACCAGCGCGCCGTGCTGCTGGCCGGCTACGACATGCCGGCGGTCGGCGCGCTGGCCTCGGTCACCACCAGCCGCGAGATGCTGGCCGTGGCCCTGGTGCTGTCGCCCACGCGCACCGCCCGCACCGTGGCCGCCTTCGAATGGACGCTGGCGGCCGGCGCCCCGCCGGCCACGCGCGCCCGCTCCGAGGCGGCCCGCGCGCTGGAGGTCAACGCGATGGCCGATGCCCTGCCGCTGTTCGAGGCGCTGGCGCGCGGCGAACCGGAGTCGCTGAGTCTCCCGCTCTCGGCCACGCTGTCGCTGCAGCTGCAGCTGCAGCCCGACGTGCAGCTCGAAGCGCAAGGCTGAGGACCGACGGAGGCCCGCCGCCACGCCGGCAGCCGCTGCTGCGCGCCCCGTCACCAAGGTTTACCCATCTTTACGAAGCGTTCAACCCTGCGCGACCGCGCGGGAGGAAGCTCGGGCCCTGAGCACAACCACCGTGGCACGCCGCACGGAGACACACCGATGAGCACTCCGCAACTCCTGATGATCGAAGACGACATCCGCCTGGCGCAGATGGTGGGCGAGTACCTGACGCAATCGGGTTTCGGCTTCGCGCACGCGGCCGACGGCGCCAGCGGGCTCGCGATGCTGCAGCAGCGCTCGCCCGACCTCGTGATCCTCGACCTGATGCTGCCCGACACCGACGGCCTCGACATCTGCCGCCGGATCCGCGCGCTGCCCAACGGGCTCGCCAAGGTGTCGGTGCTCATGCTCACCGCCAAGGGCGACCCGATGGATCGCATCATCGGCCTCGAGATCGGCGCCGACGACTACCTGCCCAAGCCCTTCGAGCCGCGCGAACTGCTGGCGCGCATCCGCGCCGTGCTGCGCCGCCGCGGCGAGACCGCCGGCGAGGCCGAGGGGCCCGCCGTGATGCGCTTCGGCTCGCTGGACATCGACCGCAATGCGCGCTCCGTCACGGTCGGCGGCGAGCCTGCCGACCTCACCTCCTACCAGTTCGACCTGCTGGTCGCGATGGCCGAGCGCGCCGGGCGCGTGCTCACGCGCGACCAGATCATGGAAGCCGTGCGCGGCCGCGAGCTCGAGGCCTTCGACCGCTCGATCGACGTCCACATGGGCCGCATCCGCGCCGCCATCGAGGTCGACGCCAAGAACCCGAAGCGCATCCTCACGGTGCGCGGCGTCGGCTACGTCTTCGCCAAGCAGCAAGACTAGAAGATGGCCCCCACGCTCCTCACTTCGTGTACTCGCTGCCCCCCGAGGGGGCCGCGTCCGCCTTGGGGCGGCCCGGCGGCGGACTGACATGCTCCTCAAGCTCTACCGCCGGCACCTCTACGTCCGCATCTGGCTGGCGGTGGTGGCGGGCGTCTTCATCCTCACGCTGACGGCCAACTGGATCGTGCGCGAGGCCGCCGAGAGCGAGCGCGAACGGCTGGCGCCGGTGCCGCGCGAGGTCGTGGTGCTCGATTCGGACGACAAGCCGATCGGCGCCGGCAAGGCGCTGCGCGTGCCGGGCCAGGGCCTGGAGTTCGACGTCACGCTGGGCGACGGCCGGGCGATCACGCTGCGGGTGGCGCCGCGCGAGCGTTCCCCCGGCGGCCCGCCGCCGATGTCGCCGTGGCGCACCCCCTTCGGGCTCGGCTGGATGGTGGCGCTGGTCGGCGTCATCGTGGCACTGGGCGTCTACCCGATCGTTCGCCGGCTCACCAAGCGGCTCGAAGTGCTGCAGCGCGGCGTGCAGCGCTGGGGCGAGGGCGACCTGTCGGTGCGCGTGGCCGAGGAAGGCCAGGACGAGGTGGCCGACCTCTCCAACGGCTTCAATGCCGCGGCGGCCCGCATCGAGCAGCTGGTGCGTTCGCACAAGTCGTTGCTGGCCAATGCGTCGCACGAGCTGCGCTCGCCGCTGACGCGCATCCGCATGAGCCTCGAACTGATGGGCGAGCGGCCCAACCCGGCGGCACGCAAGGAAATCTCGCGCAACATCGCCGAGCTGGACCAGCTGATCGACGAGATCCTGCTGGCCAGCCGGCTCGACGCCAAGGAAGCCGACATGGGCACGATCGAGGCCGTCGACCTGACCGGCCTCGCGGCCGAGGAGTGCGCCCGCGTCGATGCCGACCTCGAAGTCCGGGAAGGCACCGACAGCAACGCCCTCACGGTGCGCGGCGTGCCGCGCCTGCTGCGCCGCGCCATCCGCAACCTGCTCGAGAACGCCGGCCGCTACGGTGCCGGCGAGATCAACCTGCAGATCGGCAGCCATGCCGGCCAGGCCGAGATCCGGGTCAACGACCGCGGCCCGGGCGTGCCGGCGGCGCAGCGCGAACACATCTTCGAGCCCTTCTACCGGCTGCCGGGCGCCAGCGAGCGCCACGGCGGCGTCGGGCTCGGCCTGGCGCTGGTGAAATCGATCACCGAGCGCCACGGCGGCAGCGTGCGCTGCGAGGACCGCCCCGGCGGCGGCGCCAGTTTCGTCATTTCGTTGCCGCATTAGGCTCGCCCCCAGGTTGGGCTCACTTCGTGTAGCCCGCCCACCCCCTGCCGGGGGCAACACCAGCGGCCCGGCGAAGCCGGTTCCGCGGTGTTCCACCAACAGGCCTGGCTGCGCCGGCCGGGTACCGGGGGGCGAAACGCGCAACCTGCCGAACTTTGTGCGGGTAGCACCCTTCTAGAATTCGGCACCATGCAGAGATCGCACATCGTTCGGCCCGCGGCCATGTTCTGGGGTCTGACGGTGTTCATGCCGGTCGGCGTGACCTACCTCTCGGCCCTGCTGCTGATGGTCGCGCTGCTGGTCGCCGGCGGCTGGCGCGAGCGGGCAGTCCGGCTGCGCCGCAACCCGATGTGGTGGCCGGTGGTGGCCTACGTGGTCTGGACCCTGGTCATCCTGGCGACCGGACCCCACTACCCCGAGACCGCGTCGAACCTGGTGCACGGGCTGCGCATCGCGGCCACCGTGCTGATGGCGCTGGCGCTCACGCGCGAGGAGGCGATCTGGGCCGTGCGCGGCTTCTGGATCATCGGGCTCGTGAACATCGTGATGATCGCGCTCTACTACACCGTCGGTTTCCCGATGCTGGAGCCCTGGCGCGGCGTGCTGATCCTGGTCGGCAACAAGTCGATCAGCAATGCGCTGCTGTTCACGATCATGGCCGCCACGGCCGCGGTGTACGGGCTCAAGGCGCTGGTGGAGCATCGGCCCTGGCGCGCCGCCGCGGCCTTCGCGCTGGTGCCGGCGGTGATGGTGATCATCACCTTCACCCTGCCTTCGCGCACCTCGCTGCTGGCCCTGCTGCTGGTGATCCCGGCCGCCTGCGTGCACCAGTGGCGGCGGCAGCTCAAGGTGCTGGCGCTGGTGCTGATGGTCGTCGGCGCGATCGGCATCGGCGCCCTGTGGAACACGCCGGTGGTGCAGCAGAAATTCGCGGTCGGCATCCAGGAAATCGAGGCCGCGCAGGCCGGCGAGATTTCCGAAGCCAGCTGGGTCGTGCGCTACTACATGTACCGCGACACGGCCCGCATGATCATCGACCGGCCCCTCACCGGCTGGGGCATCGGAGGCTGGACCGAGCAGTGGCACCTGCGCGGGCCCAAGCTGCTCGACTACAAGAACATGCCCCACAACGACTTCCTGTGGATGGGCGCGCAAAGCGGAGTTCCGGGCGCGCTGAGCCTGCTGGTGATCATGCTGGCTGCGGTCTGGATCGCCTGGCGCCGCGACGACCTGGCCGGGCGCCAGGCCTTCGTCGCGACGCTGATCATGCTGATCGCCACCAGCGTCAACTCGGCCCTGCGCGATGCGCAGATCGGGCTGGCGCTGCTGTGGGTCGCGATGGTCTACCTGCGGCTGGCGCAGGAGCCGGGGGAGTCCTGGCGCGGGCTGCTGCCGCCGCGGTGGAATGGGGCTGCACCGGCCGGAGCACTTGCGTCGCTCTGAATTGAAGATCAGATTACGGTCTGACGATCATTTCGGAGAATCGGATGGAACACCCGTCTCGTGCCGCACCGCAGCGCTTCGTGATCAGCCACTGGAACGAGGCCGACTTCAAGACCGGGGGCTTGCGAGCCTACTCGTCCTACCGCGATCTGGGCGTCGCGGCTGCGACGAACGGTTTGGCCAAGGCCCATGTGATCCGCATGATTGCGCCGTTCCGCACCGAACTCAGCGTACGACATCACCACGATGTGCAATTCCAGCTTGTCTATTGCCTCAAGGGCTGGTTCGAGACCGACTTCGAGGGCGTGGGACCGCAGCGGCTGGTCGCCGGGTCGTGCTGGGTCCAGCCGCCCGGCATTCGCCACACGGTCGTCGGCTGGTCGGACGACTGCGAGCTCCTCGAGATCCTCATGCCGGCTGAACACGAGACCGTCAACGACGCATAGCGTCCAACGGCCCCAGCTCAGCCCTCGAGCCCCCGCTCATAGCCCACGAACGGGCCGAAGAACACCATCTCGCGCTCGAGACCGGCAGCGATCTCGTCCTGCGTCGGAAGCTCGCCGATGAATTCGGGCCACGACTGCGCGACGTGGCGCGACCATTCCCGCGGGTCGAGCCGGCTGACCGGTCCCTGGGTGGCCAGGAACTCGAAGCCCTTCAAGCTCAGCTTCCTGACCGCGAGCCGCGTGGCGGACTCGGGATCCGTCGCCGTGGCATAGGCCGACACATAGGCGCCGGCAAGGGTCGACGGCAGGGTGCCGTTCGAGCCTCGCCCCACCTTGACGTTGACAAGGTACAAGTCGCGCACGGGAACCCCGGAAGGCTCAGTGGTGGTGGCCCGCCGCCTCGCCGGCCTTGAGCCTGTAGACCGTGCCGCAGTAGGGACACTTGGCCTCGCCGGTGCGGGCGACATCGAGGTAGACCTTGGGGTGGGCGCTCCAGAGCTGCATGTCGGCCTTGGGATTCGGGCAGAACACGCCGCCCTGGTCGTTCAGGTCCTTGGCGAGGAGTTCGATGGTGCTCTTGGGGGTGGACATCGTCTTCAGACCTTGGTGAGCCAGTGGGCGTACTTGGGATTGCGGCCGTTCACGATGTCGAAGAAGGCGCTCTGGATCTTCTCGGTGACGGGCCCGCGCGAGCCGATGCCGATCTCGACGCGGTCGAGTTCGCGGATCGGCGTGACTTCGGCCGCGGTGCCGGTGAAGAAGGCTTCCTCGGCGATGTAGACCTCGTCGCGCGTGATGCGCTTCTGCACCACCTCGATGCCGAGGTCCTTGCAGATCTGCAGGACGGTGTTGCGCGTGATGCCGTTGAGTGCGCCGGCCGACAGGTCGGGCGTGTAGACCACGCCGCCCTTGACCACGAAGATGTTCTCGCCCGCGCCTTCGGAGACGAAGCCGCTGGCGTCGAGCAGCAGCGCCTCGTCGTAGCCGTCGTCGAGCGCCTCCATGTTGGCCAGGATCGAGTTGCTGTAGTTGCTGACCGCCTTCGCCTGCGTCATCGTGATGTTGACGTGATGCCGGGTGTAGCTGGAGGTCTTGACGCGGATGCCGCGCTTCATGCCCTCTTCGCCCAGGTAGGCGCCCCAGGCCCAGGCCGCGACCATGGCGTGGATCCTGTTGCCCTTGGGGCTGACGCCGAGCTTCTCGGAGCCGATCCAGACCAGCGGGCGCAGGTAGCAGCTGTCGAGCTTGTTCTCGCGCACCACCTGTTTCTGGGCCTCGTTGACCTGCTCCTGGCTGAACGGGATCTTCATGCGCAGGATCTTGGCGCTGTTGAAGAGCCGCTCGGTGTGCTCGGCCAGCCGGAAGATCGCGGTGCCGTTGACCGTGTTGTAGGCGCGCACGCCCTCGAAGACGCCGCAGCCGTAGTGCAGCGTGTGGCTCAGCACGTGGATCTTGGCTTCGCGCCAGTCCACGAGTTCGCCGTCCATCCAGATCTTGCCGTCACGGTCGTCCAGTGCGGGGGGCAGTGCGCTCATCTTCTTTGTCCTTCGCGGGAGGGGTATGTCGCAAAAGCTGACGATTTTACGGCCGAGCCCGATTCCGCCGCACCGACAATGCACGGCTTTGCCTTCCACCGCGCCGTGCGCGACCCATGAAACTGGCGCAGCCAAGCCCAGGGCACTCGCGGAACCGGCTTTGCCGGGCCGCTGGGTGCGCCCCCTTGAGGGGGAGCGCCAGAGGCGCATGGGGGTGTTTTCATTTCATCCAGAGAAAAGGATTTCAGTGTCCGTCTTCAAGAACGTCATCGTCTACCGCATCGAAGCCACCTGGTCGCAGTCGCTCGACCAGGTCGAGCAAGGGCTGGCCACGCAGCGCTTCGTCCCCTGCAGCCCGTCGCAGGAGAAATCCGCCGGCTGGGCCGAGCCCCGTGGCCAGGCGCACGGCCCGCTGGCCGAATCCGTCGCCGGCCAGTGGCTGCTCGACTACATGATCGAGACCAAGACCCTGCCCGCCTCCGTCGTGCGCCGCAAGGTCGAGGAGCGCGCCGCGCAGATCGAGGCCAGCACCGGCCGCAAGCCCGGCAAGAAGGAAAAGAAGGAACTCAAGGAGGACGTCACCCACGAACTGCTGCCGCTGGCCTTCACGCGCCATGCGCGGGTGGCGGTCTGGATCGACCCCACGGCCCGTCGCCTGGTGGTGAATTCGAGCAATGCCTCGCGCGCCGACGAAGTGGTCACCAGCCTCGTCAAGTCGCTCGACGGCTTTGCGGTGGCGCTGGTCAACTCGCAGATCGAGCCGGCGGCGGCGATGTCCGAGTGGCTGTCGAGCCAGGAACCGCCTGCCGGCTTCACGATCGACCGCGAATGCGAGCTCAAGGCCACCGACGAATCGAAGGCCGTGGTGCGCTACGCCAAGCACCCGCTGGACATCGACGAGGTGCGCGAGCACATCGCCGCCGGCAAGCGCCCGACCCGGCTCGCGATGACCTGGGACGACCGCGTCTCCTTCGAGCTGACCGAGGGGCTGCAGCTGCGCAAGATCGTGTTCCTCGAAGGCACGCTGGACGACTCTCCGGCCTCGGGCAAGGAAGACGACTTCGACGCCAACGCGGCGATCGCGACCGGCGAGCTGGGTCAGCTGGTGCCCGAGCTGCTGGAAGCGCTGGGCGGGGAGATGAAGCTGGGGACGGCGGCTGCTGCGGATGCAGCGCCTGCGGCCTCGGCGGCGCCCAGGGCCGAGGCCGAAGCGGCGCTGGAAGACGAATCGGCGCCGTTCTAGGCCTTGTTCAGACCGGCGGCCGCAGCGCGTCCGCCGCACCGGGCTTGACTGCATCGGCGCTGGGCGCCTCGGCAATGGCCTCGTCCTCGACCACCTCGGGCCGGGTCAGCTTCCACTCGGCGAGCTTGCCGCCCACGAAGGTGCAATCGACCCATGAGCCGCCGGCATCGGTCCAGCGGAAGACCTCGGGCTGTTCGTCCTTGGGCGAACGCTGCTCGCCGAGCGCGCGGGTCATCGCGATCACGTGCAGCAGGGTGGCCTTGGGCTTGAGCTTGGCGTTGAGCATCACCGCGCTGGCCACCGTGCCGACCGGCCGGTCGGCCGCGCGCTTGAGCACCTGCATCGTGCGGTTGAAGTGCATCAACAGGAACATGACGATGGCGCCGCCGACCAGTGCCACGCCGGCCCAGCCGTAGCTGCGATAGGCCACGCCGAGCAGGATCAGGCCGCCGACGGGGACGAAGAGTTTGCTGAGATTCATGCCCGGGATTGTCGCGCGCCGGTCAGATGTGAAAGGCGGCCAGCGCGCCGACGATGATCCCCAGCCCGGCGACGCCGAGCATTCCCCACTCGAGCCACTTGCGGCGCGTGAGCAGCGCCATGGCCGCCAGTGCGATCGATACCTGGAGCGCGGTGGTCGCCTGGGCCCAGCGATGGTGCTGGTGCATCTGCTCTTCGGACTGCCGGTCCCAGTCGACGGCCTCCTTCTCGAGTTGCTGCGCGACCAGCAGGATCTCGGCCTTTTCCTTGTCGTAGCGGGCGATCTTCTCCTGCCAGGACGGCTTGCGATCCTCCGACGACAGGTCCCGCGCGAGTTCGGCGAGGGACTGCTTCGTGCTCTTGGCCTGGTAGAAGTTCCACTGGTTCGAGGCCTCGGTCTTCTTGATGCCCGCGTTGTTCTTGTAGAGGCCCGCGCTGGCCTGGGTGTGGCCGCCCATGTAGGCGAATATCGCCCCGACCGTGGCGATGACCGCGGTGCACACCGCGATCTGGCTGGTCATGCTCTTGCGGCCGGTGCCGTCACCGGCGTCCGAATGGTGGGTCTCGTGCGAACCGGCGTGCTCGAGCTCGTGGTCGTGCGGGCCATGCACGTGAAAGCCGCTTCCTGACATAGGGGTCTCCGAATCAATTGAATAAATGGGCGCGGCGCAAGTATGCCCAGCCTGAAGCGGGGTCCTGTCAGCCGCGCGAGACCTCGATGCTGTACAGCCCCCAGGGGCACAGCGCGAAGCGCTCCTTGAGCGGCTTGTCCTTGAAGGCCGCGAGCGTGTCGGCTTCGTAGATGGCCCACTGCGGGCCCAGCCCGCCGAGCGCGAGCGGCACGCCGTCCATCTCGGTGGCGACGATCATGCGGAAGCTGCGTGCGTCGGCCATGCGCAGCGGCACGACATAGCCGTCCACGGCACGAAGGCCGAGCATCGCATCGCCGGCCACGCCCACCGACTCCAGCACGCTGGTGAGCAACGGGCCGGAAAGCGCATGCATCCTGGCGTCGTACTCGAGCGTCGCCTTGATCCGGACGACCGGCAGGCGGCGCAGGGCTTCGGCGTCGAGCACGTACGCCTTGTCGAACTTGACGCCGTGCTTGGTCATCAACTGGTCGAGCGACGGATCGACCGGACCGCGGTTGGTCTTGCCGACCCCCCCGCTGACGGTCAGCAGACCCGGGCCCTTCGGGACCGGGTCGGCCGCGAGGGCGCGCGTGGCAGGCAGCAGCCCGGCAAGGGTTGCGGTACCGAGAAAGCGTCGTTTGTTCATCGGGCGATTGTGGGGGGATGGGCGCGCCTCAGGCCTGTTTGCGCAGGAACACATGCGTGGCCCGCTCGCCGGCGACGCTCTCCGCGCACGTGTAGCCCAAGGCAGGCAGGTCGAGACCCTGGAAGAGCGGCTCCCCGGCCCCGAGCAGCACGGGCCGCACGGCCAGGTGCAGCTCGTCGATCAGCCCCGCGCTCAGGTACTGCCGCACCGTGGACACGCCGCCGCCGAGGCGAACATCGAGGCCGCCCGCCGCGGCCTTCGCCTGCGCCAGCGCCGCATGGATGCCTTCGGTGACGAAGCGGAACTCCGTGCCGCCGGCCATCGCGAGCGGCGCGCGCGCATGGTGCGTGAGCACGAACACCGGCGTGTGATACGGCGGCTCGTCGCCCCACCAGCCCTTCCAGCTGTCGTCCGGCCAGGGTCCGCGCACCGGGCCGAACATGTTGCGCCCAAGGATCCACGCGCCGATGCCGTCGAAGCCCTGCTCCGCGATGCGGTTGTCGATGCCGTGCTCGCCATCGGCCTCGCCCTGCATCCGGCGCCACAGGCGGGTGGGAAAGAACCATTCCATCAACTCGGGGCCGCGCAGGCCGAGCGGGTTCTGCAGGTCCTGGCCCGGGCCGGCGCCGTAGCCGTCGAGGGAGATGGCGAAACTCTGGACGCGGAGTCTGGACATGGGGGTTCCTTGAACTTCAGCAGGGGGCGACCCATTTTCCGCTACCGGACCCGACAGCGACATCCATCCTGCCTGGCGCGCCGCACCAATCCGGCGACCCATGCGCCACAACGGCGCGCCGCGCCCTCCCTTGCCGACCGATCGAGCCTGATTCCGGGCCGAAAGCCCTCCGAGCGCCCGGCACGGTTGTTGCTTGACACCTTCCACTGTTCCGCCGGCACCGCTGCCGCGGATTTTTGCAGTGCCTCCGCTAATGACGGCGGGATTCGAGCGAACCGAGAGCGACGACGCTGGCGGTTCGCCTGTTCCAACCCAATTCGCATCCGTTCCACGCGGGGGCCCACTGCAGGCTGTCTTTCCGACAGCCTTTCCTGTGGTCTGCACCCCGTCAGGAGACCGGCTGCGTGCAGGATCCGACATGAAGATCGCAGTGATTGGCCACGGCATGGTGGGCCACAAGTTCCTCGAGCAACTCCACGAGCTCGACCTCGCCGGTGCACAGGTCACCGTGCTGTGCGAGGAGCCGCGCCCGGCCTACGACCGGGTGCACCTGTCCGAATTCTTCGCCGGCAAGACGGCCGAAGACCTGTCGCTGGTCGAACCCGGCTTCTTCGAGCGCAGCGGCTTCACGCTGCGCCTGGCCGCCCGGGCCGTGGCCATCGAGCGGCGCAACAACACCGTCACCACCGCCGACGGCGAGGTGGTGCACTACGACAAGCTGGTGCTGGCCACCGGCTCGTCGCCCTTCGTGCCGGCGGTGCCCGGCCGCGACCGGCCCCACTGCTTCGTCTACCGCACCATCGGGGACCTCGAAGCCATGAAGGCCTGCGGCGCCCGCTCGAAGAGCGGCGTGGTCGTGGGCGGCGGCCTGCTGGGCCTCGAGTGCGCCAAGGCGCTGCGCGACATGGGCCTCGAAACCCACGTCGTCGAATTCGCGCCGCGGCTGATGGCCGTGCAGGTCGACGAAGGCGGCGGGCGGGCGCTGCGCAACAGCATCGAGGCCCTGGGCGTGCACGTGCACACCGGCCGCAACACGGTGGAGATCACCGACGGCGCGGCCGCGCGGCACCGCATGGTGTTCGCCGACGGCACCCACCTCGAGACCGACATGATCGTGTTCTCCGCCGGCATCCGCCCGCGCGACGAACTCGCGCGCCAGTGCGTGCTGGCGGTCGGCCCGCGCGGCGGCGTGGCGATCGACAGCCACTGCCGCACCAGCGACCGCGACGTCTATGCGATCGGCGAATGCGCCTCGTGGAACGAACAGACCTTCGGCCTCGTCGCGCCGGGCTACGAGATGGCCCGCGTGGCCGCGAAGCACATCGCCGGGCAGGACGACGCCGCCTTCACCGGCGCCGACATGAGCACCAAGCTCAAGCTGATGGGCGTGGACGTGGCCAGCATCGGCGACGCGCACGGCAAGACGCCGAAGTCGCGCGCCTACCAGTACATCAACGAGCACAAGCAGATCTACAAGAAGATCGTGGTCAGCGAGGACGGCAAGCAGCTTCTGGGCGCGGTGCTGGTCGGCGATGCGGCCGAGTACGGCACCCTGCTGCAGATGGCGCTCAACGGCATCGCGCTGCCGGCCGATCCGGAGTTCCTGATCCTGCCGTCGAGCGACGGCAAGGCCAGGCCCGGGCTCGGCGTCGACTCGCTGCCCGACAGCGCCCAGATCTGCTCGTGCAACAGCGTCACCAAGGGGCAGATCTGTACGGCGGTCGGCGATGGCGCGTGCACCACCGCCGAACTGAAGGCCTGCACCAAGGCCGGCGCCACCTGCGGCGGCTGCGTGCCGCTGGTCACGCAGGTGATGAAGGCCGAGATGGCGAAGCGCGGCCTGGCGGTCAACAACCACCTCTGCGAGCACTTCCCCTACTCGCGCCAGGAGCTGTACCACCTGGTGCGCGTCGGCGAGATCCGCAGCTTCGAGGACCTGCTCGCGAAGCACGGCAAGGGCCTGGGCTGCCACATCTGCAAGCCCACCGCCGCCAGCATCTTCGCGTCGTGCTGGAACGAGTTCGTGCTCAAGAAAGACCTGGCCGCGCTGCAGGACAGCAACGACTACTTCCTCGGCAACATCCAGAAGGACGGCAGCTACTCCGTGGTGCCGCGCATGCCCGGCGGCGAGGTCACGCCCGAAGGGCTGATCGCGGTCGGCCAGGTGGCGAAGAAATACGGCCTCTACACCAAGATCACCGGCGGCCAGCGCGTGGACCTGTTCGGCGCCCGCGTGGAGCAGCTGCCGGCGATCTGGGAGGAACTGATCGCCGCCGGCTTCGAATCCGGCCATGCGTACGGGAAGTCGCTGCGCACCGTGAAGAGCTGCGTCGGCTCGACCTGGTGCCGCTTCGGCGTGGCCGACAGCGTGGGCCTGGCGGTCGAGCTGGAGAACCGCTACAAGGGTCTGCGCGCACCGCACAAGATCAAGTTCGGCGTCTCGGGCTGCACCCGCGAATGCGCCGAAGCACAGGGCAAGGACGTCGGCATCATCGCCACCGACCGCGGCTGGAACCTCTACGTGTGCGGCAACGGCGGCATGAAGCCGCGCCACGCCGAGCTGATCGCCTCGGACCTCGGCAAGGAAGAGATGATCCGGCTGATCGACCGCTTCCTGATGTTCTACGTGCGCACGGCCGACCGCCTGCAGCGCACCAGCACCTGGCGCGACAACCTCGAAGGCGGCCTGGACTACCTGAAGGGCGTGCTCATCGAGGACACGCTCGGACTCGGCGCCGAGCTCGAAGCCCAGATGCAGCACGTGGTCGACACCTACCAGTGCGAGTGGAAGACCGCGGTGAACGACCCGGCGACGCGCCAGCGCTTCCGCTCCTTCGTCAACAGCGAGAAGCCCGACGAGCACATCGTCTTCGTGCAGGAGCGCGGCCAGATCCGGCCCGCCCGCGTGGAAGAACGGGCCGTGGCCAGCACCAACGACGTCGCCACCGCCTGAAGGCTCGAAAGAGATCCAAGATGACCACCACCACCACCGAATCCCTGCATTGGACCGCCGTGTGCGCCGCCGGCGACATCCTGCCCGACACCGGCGTCTGCGCCCTGGTCGAGGGCGTGCATGTCGCGATCTTTCGCGTCGGCCGGCAACAGGCGCTCTACGCCATCGACAACGTCGACCCCAAGGCGGGGGCCAGCGTGCTCTCGCGCGGGCTGGTGGGCAGCATCGGCGAGCGCATCGTCGTCGCCTCGCCGCTCTACAAGAACCACTTCGACCTGCGCAGCGGCGAATGCCTGGAAGCGCCCGAGCACTCGGTGCGGGCGCATGCGGTACGCGTCCACGAAGGCCGCGTGCTGGTCGCGCTGGCCTGATCCCCGCCGCTCTCGCGGCTTCACGTCTTTTCAAGATCCCGAGGAATCCCCATGGCCTACCTAGTCCCTGCCGAGTTCGTGACCAAGATGGTCGACGCCGGCGAATCCAAGCTCCTGATGTCGACCCGCGACACGCTCATTCGCTCCTACATGGCCGGCGCCATCCTGGCGCTGGCGGCGGCGTTCGCCGTCACCGTCTCGGTCAACACCGGCAATGCGCTGGTCGGCGCGATGCTGTTCCCGGTCGGCTTCATCATGCTGTACCTGATGGGCTTCGACCTGCTCACCGGCGTCTTCACGCTGGTGCCGCTGGCCGTGCTCGACAAGCGCCCCGGCGCCACCTGGCGCGGGTGCCTGCGCAACTGGGGGCTGGTGTTCGTCGGCAACTTCGCGGGCGCGCTGACGGTCGCGGTGTTCATGGCGATCATCTTCACCTTCGGTTTCAGCGAGGCTCCCAACGCCGTGGGCGAGAAGCTCGGCCATATCGGCGAAGGCCGCACGCTGGGCTATGCCGCGCACGGCGCCGCCGGCATGCTGACCTTGTTCATCCGGGGCGTGATGTGCAACTGGATGGTGTCCACCGGCGTGGTCGCCGCGATGATGTCCACCACGGTGTCCGGCAAGGCCATCGGCATGTGGATGCCCGTGATGATCTTCTTCTACATGGGCTTCGAGCATTCGATCGTCAACATGTTCCTGTTCCCCACCGGCCTGATGCTGGGCGGCAAGTTCACGCTGATGGACTACTTCATCTGGAACGAGCTCCCGACGGTGCTGGGCAACCTGGTCGGCGGCCTGACCTTCGTCGGCGCGACCCTGTACGCGACCCACTACAAGACCGCGCCGAAGCGCGTCCTGAGCTGAGCGCCACGCTCCGATGGGCAGCGCATTGCGCGTGACGCTCGGCCAGCACTCGCTGGCCGGGCCCCATTCGCTGAACCAGGATTTCCACGGCGCCATGCTGCCGGAGGGATCGCTGCGCATCTCCAAGGGCATCGCGGTCGCGCTGGCCGACGGCATCGGCTCCAGCCGCGTCAGCCAGGTGGCGAGCGCGGCGGCGGTGCGCGGCTTTCTCGACGACTACTACGCGACCTCGGATGCCTGGTCGGTGCGCCGCTCGGCCCAGCGGGTGCTGAGCGCCACCAACTCGTGGCTGCATGCGCAGACCATGCGCAGCGACGCGCGCTTCGACAAGGACAGCGGCTACGTCTGCACCTTCAGCGCGCTGATCCTCAAGGGCCGCGACCTGCACCTGCTGCATGTCGGCGATGCGCGCATCCATCGCCTGCATCCGCATGCGCTGGAGCAGCTCACCGAAGACCACCGCATTCACGTGTCGTCGGTCGAGTCGTACCTGGGGCGCGCGCTGGGCGCGGCCCCCAACGTCGAGATCGACTACCGCTGCTGGCCGGCGGAAGTCGGCGAGGTCTACCTGCTGGCCACCGACGGCGCCTATGCGCACATCGATGCCGAGGCGGTGCACCACGCGCTCGCCCGCTGCGGCGACGATCTCGACGAGGCGGCCCGCCTGCTCGCGTCGGCGGCACGGGCGAAGGGCGGCGACGACGACAGCACGGTGCAGCTGCTGCGCATCGAGGAACTCCCGCTGGCCGATGCCGCGCAGCTGCAGCGGCAGCGCGAGGGCCTGGCGATCCCGCCGCCGCTGGCGCCGCGGGCAAGCTTCGAGGGATTCACGCTGGTGCGCGAACTTCACCTGAGCTCGCGCAGCCACGTGCACCTGGCGGTGGACGAGGCGACCGGCCGGCAGGTGGTGCTGAAGCTGCCTTCGGTCGACCTGCGCGACAACCCGGACTACCTCGACCGCTTCGTGCTCGAAGAATGGGTGGCGCGCCGCATCGACAGCCCCCACGTGCTGAAGGCCAGCGCGATCGACCGGCCGCGCGGCCACCTGTATGTCGCCATGGAGTACGTCGACGGCCAGACGCTGGCGCAATGGATGGTCGACCACCCCCGCCCCCCGCTGGACAGCGTGCGCGGCATCGTCGAGCAGCTGGCCAAGGGCCTGCAGGCGCTGCATGGCAAGGAGATGCTGCACCAGGACCTTCGCCCCGAGAACGTGATGATCGACCGCACCGGCACCGTCAAGATCATCGACCTGGCGACGACCCACGTGGCGGGCCTGGCCGACAGCGCGCGAGACCCCCGGGCGCTCGCCATCGAAGGGAGCCTGCAATACACCGCGCCGGAGTATTTCGTCGGCCATGGCGGCAGCGCACGATCGGACCTGTTCTCGCTGGCGGTCCTCGCCTACCAGATGCTGACGGCGCAGTTGCCGTATGGGCTGCAGGTCTCGCGGGTGCGGACCCGCGCCGACGCGAGCCGGCTGCGCTATGTGCCGGTGCGCCACTTCCGGCCCGACCTGCCCGCGTGGGTCGATGCGGTGCTGCAGAAGGCCCTGCACCCGGACCCGGCCAAGCGCCAGCAGGCGGTGTCCGAACTGGCACACGACCTCAGGGCGCCGGGCCAGGAGTTCCTGCGCCCGCGGCCGTCGGCCCTGATCGAGCGGAACCCTGTGCGCTTCTGGCAGTGCACCACCGTGCTGCTGGCCGCTGCCGTGCTCGTTCTGCTGGGGCTGCGGATGGCCGGACAGTGAGGCAGCAGCAGGCCTTCGCGTTCAGAAGCGGTCTGCCAGCCCCATCGCCGGATCGCTCACCGAATGCCGCCCGGTCTCCACACGGCCGGCGAAGCGCCGGTAGAAGCTGGGGTCGGCATCGCAGGTCACGGCGAAGTCGTACCACTGGCCGCTGGCGTCCAGGCTCCAGCGCATGCGGGTGTCGCCGCCGCCGTTGACGCGGAGGCTCGACGAGCCGTCGCGGTTGCTGCCGTAGACACCGCGGTCGTCGTGATCGTCGTTGCCGTGGCCGTTGCCGTCGCGGCGGTCGTCATGGCGGTCCTTGCCGCCAGCCTCGTAGGCCTCGGGACGCGCATAGACCTGGTTGGACTGCACGGTGAAGCGGCAATCGCGCCGGCCGTCGTTGCGCAACTGAAGGTGGAGGTCGCCGCGGCGCTTGTCGTAGCCCACCCGGATCTCGGGCAGCGCCACGCCCCCTGCACGCAGCCGGTTCAGGTCGCCCTTGAAGTGGCGGTGGAAGCCGTTCGGCCCGAGCACCCACAGATCGTACAGGCCGGCGTTGTCGGCCATGGCGGCCCAGTCGCCATCGAGCTGCTTGCCGGGCTCGACCACGTAGCGGCGCGGCAGGCGCTCCGCCAGGTTCAGCTTGTCGTAGACGTGGAACACGGCGGCGGCCTGGCCGCTGTTGGCGAACAGCAGCTGCACGCGGCCGTTGAGTGAGTCGGCCCGCGCGCTGGCGTGGAGCTCGTAGGGCAGCGCGCGCGAGGGGCGCACGCCGGTGGCCTGCGCCGGCAGCGTGGCGTCGGTCGTCGGGGTGATCTTCGGCAGCGCCTGCTGGGCGGCGGTCAGCGCATCGGCCTCGTCCTTGGTCGTATGCCCGGCCAGGGTGGGCAGCGGCTCGTTGTTGGGGCGCTCGAAATTGAAGGCGCTGGTGAGGTCGCTGCAGACGGCACGGCGGTACTTGCTGATCTGCGGCTCGACCACGCCGAAGCACTTCTCGAGGAACATCAGCGTCGAGGTGTGGTCGCAGACCTGCGAATTGACCCAGCCGCCGCGGCTCCAGGGCGAGACCACCCACATCGGCACGCGCGGGCCGGGGCCATAGGGCCGGCCATCGATCGCGGGCTGGCTCGAGGTCGCGGGCGCGTAGTCGTGGTATTCGACCGCCACGTCGGCAGCGGCCAGCGTGCAGCCGCCGGCCAGTGTCCCGTCGGCGTTGCGCGACGGCGCCGACGGCGTCGGCAGATGGTCGAAGAAGCCGTCGTTCTCGTCGAAGTTGACCAGCAGCACGGTCTTGCTCCAGACCTCGGGGTTGGCGGTCAGCGCGTCCAGCACCTGCTGCACGTACCAGCCGCCCTTCGCCGGGCTCGACGGCCCGGGGTGCTCGCTGTAGGCCGACGGCGAAATGATCCACGACACCGCGGGCAAGGTGCCGTTGCGGATGTCGTCGCGGAAGGTTTCCAGGAAACCTTGCGGCATGGTGTTGCCGAAGCCCTTGGCCAGCGGGCTGAGCGCGTCGTCGACCACCGGGTCGTAGAGCGGGCCGGCGGCAGTGACCGGCTGCGTGATGTCCGTCGCCGCGACATAGACCGGGCGGCGGGCCACCGGCATCTGCTCGATCGCGGCGCGCCAGTGGCGAAAGCCCATCATCTCGTTGCAGCCGTAGTTGTCGATCAGGCTCTGGTAGACCTTCCACTTCACGCCGGCCTTCTCCAGCCGGTCGGCATAGGTGGTCCAGGTCCAGCCCTGGGTCGACGGGCCGATGTCGTTGCCACCGTTGAACTGGTTGTTCAAGGCGGCCACCTGCACCTTGCTGGCGTCGACCGGGCTGATGCCGTTCGGGCCGTTGGTGCCGCTCCAGTAGAACAGGCGGTTCGCGATGGTGCCCGTGTGCATGCCGCAGTGGTAGTGGTCGCACAGCGTGAAGGCTTCGGCCAGCGCGCGCTGGAACGGGACTTCCGCGGTGTCGTAGTAGCCCATCGACAGCAGGTTCTTGGCGTCCGGCCACTTGTACATGCGGCCGTGGTCCCACGCCGCCTGCGAGTCGGACCAGGTGTGCGGCGTGCTGCCGGCGCGTTGCGCGTTGCCCTTGCTCTCGTCGAGGCGGTAGGGAACGTAGGTGCTCGGCGGCGTCGTCTTGGTATAGGTCTGATGAAAGATGTTCTTGCCGTTGGGCGCCGGGAGGGCAAAGCGGTCGCCGTAGCCGCGCACGCCCTTGAAGGTGCCGAAATAGCTGTCGAAGGAGCGGTTCTCCTGCATCAGCAGCACCACGTGCTTGACGTCCTTGATGGTGCCGGTGTCGTGGTGGGCGGGGATGGCCAGCGCGCGGCGGATGCTGGGGGGAAAGGCGGCCAGCGTGGCGGCGGCAATGCCGGTGCCGGTGGAGCTCTGGAGAAACTTGCGACGTGTGGTCATGGCGGGGTCGGTTTCGGCATGGATGGAACGGGCGTCAGGGTGCGTAGCTCACGCTGGGCTCGCTGCTCGCGCCGGACGGGGCCGTGGCGGTGTCGGTCTTGCTGGCGGTGCCGGTG
The DNA here is from genome assembly GCF_056405295.1 of Variovorax sp. P1_H2. Classification (NCBI taxonomy): domain Bacteria; kingdom Pseudomonadati; phylum Pseudomonadota; class Betaproteobacteria; order Burkholderiales; family Comamonadaceae; genus Variovorax; species Variovorax sp. P1_H2. Next base: position 49,852 of record NZ_JBFUCJ010000012.1, read on the forward strand.
GTCGTGGCGCCGGTGGCCTCGCCGAGGCCGCCGCTACCGCTGCCGCCACCGCAGGCGGTCAGGGCACAGGCCAGGAGCGACAGCGCGAGCGGCGCGCGAAAGATGGACCAGGAATACATAGAGGGAACACTCCATTGCTTGGAATCGTGGGGACTCGACGAGCGTCGAGGCCTTCCAAGACTAGGCAGCGGCCGTGACGTCGCGATGAAGCGACGATGACATCGCGCGCGACGCGCCGGGGTGTTCCTCGTGGTGCCGCGAACGCATCGATCGATAATTCGACGCGCTGCCGCGCCCTTCGCCCTTCGCCCTCCTTCCAACCCGAGCCCCTCATTCGTGACCCAGCAGAATTCCTCCGGCCGTTCGGCGCGCCGCGGCAGCGGCGGCATGACCCTCAGCGACGTGTCCAAGGTCGCGGGCGTGTCGACCATCACCGTCTCGCGGGCGCTGAACACGCCCGAGCTGGTGTCGCCGGAGACGCGCGAGAAGGTCCGCGCGGCGGTGGAGCGCACCGGCTACGTGCCCAACCGGCTGGCCGGCGGACTGGCGTCCAACCGCAGCCGGCTGGTCGCGGCGCTGGTGCCGACCATCGCCGGTCCGGTCTTCCTCGAAACCATCCAGGCCCTGACGGAGGCCCTCGACGAGAGCGGCTACCAGCTCATGCTCGGCCAGAGCGGCTACCACCACTCCCGCGAGGACGCGCTGATCGACGCCATCATCGGCCGCCGCCCCGACGGCATCGTGCTGACCGGCATCATGCGTTCGGCCGACGGCCGCCGCCGGCTGCTCGCCTCGGGCATCCCGGTGGTCGAGACCTGGGACCTGACGCCGACGCCGGTCGACATGCTGGTCGGCTTCTCCCATGAGAAGGCCGGTGCGGCCATTGCGGACTTCCTGCATGCCAAGGGCTACCGCCACCCGGCCGTGGTGACCGGCGACGACCAGCGCGCCGACCTGCGGCGCGCGGGCTTCACCGCCGCCATGGCCGGCCTGGGCGTGGCGCAGGTGCCGGTGCACACCGTCCCGGCGCCGACCACCCTCGGCAGCGGCCGCGCCGCGCTGGCCGAACTGTTGACGGCCGCCCCGCAGACCGACGTGGTGGTCTGCAGCTCCGACGCGCTGGCCCACGGCGTGATCACCGAGGCGCATGCGCGCGGCATGCGCGTGCCGGCCGACATCGGCGTGATGGGCTTCGGCGACCTGGCCTTCGCGCAGCATGCGCACCCCGCGATCTCGACCGTGCGCATCGACGGCACCGCGATCGGCCGCCAGGCCGCGCGCTTCATCGTCGATCGCGCCAAGGGCATCGAGGTCGCGCAGAAGATCGTCGACATCGGCTTTTCACTGATCGAGCGCGACAGCGTCTGAGGCGCAGCACGCCTGCCCGCGGTGCAGCCGCGAGTCGAGGCATTCCGACGGCCTCCGCCGGCCTTGACAGCGGAAACATTCAGACTCGAATTTCATGAATCTACCCAAGGTAAACCCTGGGTTCGAATCGAAATGACAGCGCTAACATTTGTATCTGACGAGCCGACGACCAACGACGCCCCCCATGACCGACCCCACGCCGCCCGCCCCGACCCCGCCCGCGCCCGCGCCCGCGCCCCGCCGCAAGCAGCCCGAAGAGCTCCGCTCCCATCGCTGGTACGGCGTGAAGGATCTGCGCAGCTTCGGCCACCGCTCGCGCACCGCGCAGATGGGCTTCAGCCGCGCCGACTACCTCGGCAAGCCGGTCATCGCGATCCTCAACACCTGGAGCGACATGAACTCCTGCCACACGCACTTCAAGCAGCGCGTGGAGGAGGTCAAGCGCGGCGTCTGGCAGGCCGGCGGCTTTCCGGTCGAGATTCCGGCGATGAGCCTGGGCGAGGCCTTCCAGAAGCCGACCACCATGCTCTATCGCAACCTGCTCGCGATGGAGGCCGAGGAGCTGATCCGCTCCTACCCCGCCGACGGCGTCGTGCTGATGGGCGGCTGCGACAAGACCACGCCCGGCCTGGTCATGGGCGCGCTGGCGATGAACCTGCCGACCCTCTTCATGCCCGCCGGCCCGATGCTGCGCGGCGACTACCGGGGCCAGGTGCTGGGCTCGGGCTCCGACAGCTGGAAGTACTGGGCCGAGTTGCGCGCCGGCAACATCAGCGAGAGCGACTGGCAGGAGGTGGAGGACGGCATCGCGCGCTCGGCCGGCACCTGCATGACGATGGGCACCGCCAGCACCATGACCAGCGCCGCCGAGGTGCTGGGCCTCACGCTGCCGGGCGCCTCGTCGATTCCCGCGGTCGACTCGCGCCACGCCATGATGGCCACGCACACCGGCCGCCGCATCGTCGACATGGTCTGGGAAGACCTGAAGCCGCTGGACTTCCTCACCGCGGGCTCGTTCGACAACGCGGTCACCGCCGTGCTGGGCCTGGGCGGCTCGACCAACGCCATCGTCCACCTGATCGCGATGGCGCGCCGCGCCGGCGTGCAGCTCGACCTGGCGCGCTTCGACGAACTGGCGCGCGGCACGCCGGTCATCGCCAACCTGCGGCCCGGCGGCAAGTACCTGATGGAGGACTTCTATTACGCCGGCGGCCTGCGCGCCTTCCTGAAGGAGATGGGCGCGCTGATCGACGGCAGCCAGCGCACCTGCAACGGCCGCACGCTGGGCCAGAACATCGAGGGCGCCCAGACCTTCAACGCCGACGTGATCCGGCCGCGCAGCGAAGCGCTGCTCGAGGGCGGCGGCCTCGCGGTGCTGTACGGCAACCTGGCACCGGCCGGCGCGGTCATCAAGCCGGCCGCCATGGAGCCCCACCTGCGCAAGCACACCGGCCCGGCCCTGGTCTTCAGCAACTACGACGACCTGGCCGCGCGCATCGACGCACCCGAGCTGCCGGTCACCAAGGACAGCGTGATCGTGCTGCAGAGCGCCGGCCCGCAGGGCGCGCCCGGCATGCCCGAGTGGGGCCAGCTGCCGATCCCGCAGAAACTGCTGAAGCAAGGCGTGCGCGACATGGTGCGGATCAGCGATGCCCGCATGAGCGGTACCAGCTACGGCGCCTGCGTGCTGCATGTCACGCCCGAGTCGCACGTGGGCGGGCCGCTGGCGCTGGTGCGCGACGGCGACCTGGTCACGCTCGACGTCGAGGCGCGCCGCATCGACATGGCCGTGAGCGACGAGGAACTCGCGCGCCGCCGCGCCGATTGGCAGAAGCCGATTCCGAAGTTCAGCCGCGGCTACGGCGTGATGTTCCTGAAGCACGTGCAGCAGGCCGACACCGGCTGCGACTTCGATTTCCTCGCCCCCGACTACGCCGGCGACGCAGCCGGTGCCGGCAAGGGCGAGCCCGAGATCCACTGAAGACATCCAGAGACCAAGGAATGAAGCCCATGGAGACAACCCCCACCCCCTGCCGGTCCTCGCGCCGCTCCCTCGGCGGCATCGCCGCGGGCATCGCGCTGGCCGCCGCGCCGCTGCTGCTGCCGACGGCCGCCAGCGCGCAGGGACCGGCGGCCTGGCCGACCCGGCCGGTCACCTTCGTCGTGCCCTTCGCGCCCGGCGGCGGCACCGACATCGCGGCGCGCCTGCTGGCCGTGCGGCTGGGCCAGAAGTGGGGCCAGTCGGTGCTGGTGGACAACCGCACCGGCGCCGGCGGCCTGGTCGGTGCCGAGCTCGTGGCCAAGGCCAGGCCCGACGGCTACACGCTGCTGATCGGCAACGTGGGCACGCAGTCGATCAACCCCTCGCTCTACAAGATGCCCTACGACGCCGACCGCGCCTTCACGCCGGTGTCGCTGTTCGCCGAGCTGCCCTTCGCCTTCGTCGTCAACCCGGGCGTGCCGGCCAAGACGCCGAAGGAACTGATCGCGCTGGCCCAGGCGGCGCCGGGCAAGTACACCTACGCCAGCTCGGGCAGCGGCGGCTCGCCGCATCTCACGGCCGAGATCTTCCAGCAGGCCGCGGGCGTGAGCTTCGTCCACGTGCCCTACAAGGGCGGCGGCCCGGCCATGTCCGACCTGATGGCGGGCCATGTCGACATGCTGTTCGCATCGATCCTCGAAACCTCGGGCTACGTGAAGACCGGCAAGCTGCGCGCACTGGCCGTGACCAGCGCGCAGCGCTCGCCGGCCATGCCCGAAGTGCCCACGCTGGCCGAGCTGGGCGTGCCCAATGCCGAATCGGGCTCGTGGGTCGCGCTGCTGGCGCCGGCCGGCACGCCGCAGGCGCTGGTCGACCGGATCTCGGCCGACGTGAAGGAAGCCGTGGCCACCGAGGACATGCGCCGCGCCCTGATCGCCCAGGGCGCCACGCCGCGCGGCAGCACGCCGGCCGAACTGCAGAAGACCATCGACGCCGACAAGCAGCGCTATGGCCAGGTCATCAAGAGCCGCGGAGTCAAGGTCGAATGAACACGAAGCAAGAACACCGCGGCGCCACGATCGACCGCCGCGCGCTGCTGCGCGCCGGCGCGGCCTCGATGCTGCTGCCCGCGTCGCTGCACGCGATGGCGCAAGGCGATGCCTGGCCCAACCGGCCGATCACCTACGTCGTGCCCTTCACGCCCGGCGGCTCGACCGATGTCATCGGCCGCCTGATCGCGCAGAAGCTCGGCGAGGTCCTGGGCCAGCCGGTGGTCGTCGACAACAAGCCCGGCGCCGCGGGCGCGGTCGGCGCCGGCTACGTCGCCAAGGCCAAGCCCGACGGCTACACGCTGTTCGGCGGCACCATCAGCACGCACGCCATCAACGCCAGCCTCTACAAGAACCTGCCCTACGACCCGGTGAAGGACTTCGACCCGATCGCACTGGTGGCCTTCCTGCCGAACGTGCTCATCGTCGACCCGGCGCTCGGGGTCAACTCGGTGGCCGAGCTGGTGGCGCTGCTCAAGAAAGATCCGTCGAAGCGCACCTTCGCATCGTCCGGCGCCGGCACTTCGACCCACCTGGCGGGCGAGATGCTGGGCGACATGATCGGCGTGAAGCTCACGCACATCCCGTACAAGGGCACGCCGCCCGCGATGCTCGACGTCTCGTCGGGCCAGGTCACCTTCATGTTCGACCAGATCACCGCGGCGCTGCCGCTGGTGCAGGGCGGCAAGCTCAAGCTGCTGGCCGTGACCAGTGGCAAGCGCATGGCGCTGGCGCCGACGCTGCCGACCATGCAGGAGGCCGGCGTGCCGGGCTTCGAGATGGCGTCGTGGCAGGCGGTGTATGCGCCCAAGGGCCTGCCCGCGCCGATCGCACAGCGGCTCTCGACCGAGATCAACAAGATCCTGCGCACCCCCGAGGTGAAAGACAAGCTGACCAACCAGCTCGGCATGGAAGTGGCCGCGGGCTCGCCGGCCGAACTCGCCGCCCTGATGCAAAAGGAAATCCCGCGCTGGAGCGAACTGGTCCGCAAGTCCGGCGCCAGCGCGAACTGACCCCCTCTTCATCCCCTGACCGAACATGTCCGACACCCCCACGCCCCTCTCCGACGAAGCCCGCGAACGCCTGCGCCACGTGAGCGTCGCCACGCTCTGCACGCAGCTCTTCAAGCGCGGCTTGCGCAACGTCTATCTGCAGCACGTGAAGCGCCTGACAAAGCCCACGGGCGGCAACCTGGTCGGCCCGGCCTTCACGATGCGCAACATCCCGGCGCGCGAGGACATCGACCAGATCAGCGCCTTCGACGACCCGAACCATCCGCAGCGCAAGGGCATCGAGAGCGTGCCGCCCGGCCATGTGCTGGTGATCGACTGCCGCGGCGAGACGCGCGTGGCCTCGGGCGGCCAGATCCTCACGACGCGGCTCAAGGTGCGCGGCGCCGAGGGCCTGGTGTCCGACGGCCCGGTGCGCGACAGCGGCCCGATCTCGCAGATGGACTTCCCGGTGTACTGCGCCGGCGGCAGCGCGCCGCTGAACCTGATCCACCATCACGCGATCGACCTCGACGTGCCGATCGGCTGCGGCGGCGTGCCGGTGTACCCGGGCGACGTGATGGTCGGCGACGACGAAGGCGTGGTCGTGATTCCGCACCACCTCGCGGAAGAAGTCTCGCGCGACGCCGTCGAGCAGGAAAAGATGGAGGCATTCATCCTGCAGCGCGTGGAGGGCGGCGCCAAGCTGGCCGGCACCTACCCGCCGAACGCCGAGACGCGCGCCGCCTACGAGGCCTGGCGCAAAGCGCAGGACGCCGCCGGGCGCTGAGTCGCACGAAACACACGGAGACCCCATGCACCGCAGAACCTTCGCCGCCACCGCGGCCCTGCTCGCGCTCGCCGGCGCACTGCCGGCCGTGCCGGCGCTGGCGCAGAACTTCCCGACCAAGTCGATCACCATCGTCGTGCCTGCCTCGCCCGGCGGCGCCATCGACCTGGCGGCGCGCCTGATCGGACAGAAGCTCACCGAGGCCTGGGGCCAGCCGGTGGTCATCGACAACCGGGCCGGCGCGACCGGCATCATCGGTACCGACCTGGTGGCCAAGAGCCCGCCCGACGGCCACATGCTGGCACTGGTCGCGAGCAGCCACGCGATCAACCCGAGCATGGTGAGCAAGCTGCCCTTCGACACCGTGAAAAGCTTCGAGCCGGTGGCGCTCACGCACGTGGTGCCGCTGGTGCTGATCGTCTCGCCCGAGCTGCCCGTGAAGTCGGTCAAGGAACTGATCGCCTACGGCAAGGCCAACCCGGGCAAGCTGAGCTTTGCCTCGAGCGGCAACGGCGGCGCGCCGCACTTCTCGGGCGAACTCTTCAAGTCGATGGCCGGCATCCAGATGACGCACATCCCCTACAAGGGCAGCACGCTGGCGCATCCCGACCTGATCAGCGGGCGCACCTCGCTGATGTTCGACACCGTGGCCGCGGCCAACGTGCAGATCAAGGCCGACCGCCTGCGCGCGCTGGCGGTGACGACGACCCGGCGCTCGTCGGTGCTGCCCGACGTGCCAACGATGCAGGAGGCCGGCGTGCCCGGCTACGAGACCAGCACCTGGGGCGGCCTGCTGGCGCCGGCCGGCACGCCCAAGGCGACGGTCGCCAAGCTCAACGCAGAGGTCAACAAGATCCTGGCGATGCCCGACGTGCGCAAGACGCTGCAGGACAACGGCATCGAGCCCGGCAGCGGCACGCCCCAGCAGTTCGGCGACTTCATCGGCACCGAGATGGTGAAGTGGTCGAAGGTCGCCAAGGATGCGGGCATCCAGCCCGAATGAAGGCTTCGATGACTGTTCCACGCATTCTCCAGAACGGCCCGCTGCTGCCCGCGCTCGAGGCGCGCCTCGCCGAAACCTACGACGTCCATCCGCTGCACAAGGAGGCCGACGCCAAGGCCTTCCTGGCCGCGCACGGCGGCGACTTCGTCGGCCTCGCCACCTCGGCCCGCTTCGGTGCCGATGCGGCGCTGCTCGCCGCGCTGCCGAATCTGAAGGTGATCTCCAGCTTCGGCGTCGGCCTCGATACCATCGACATCGACGCGGCGCGCGCCCGCGGCATCGCGGTCGGCTACACGCCGGATGTGCTCAACGACTGCGTGGCCGACACCGCCTTCGCGCTGGTGATGGACGTGGCGCGGCGCTTCACCGCATCCGACCGCTTCGTGCGCAGCGGCGCCTGGCTGAAGGGCCAGTTCCCGCTGGCCAGCAAGGTGTCGGGCAAGCGCCTGGGCATCCTCGGCATGGGGCGCATCGGCCGCGTCATTGCGCGCCGCGCCTCCGGCTTCGACATGGCGGTGCGCTATCACAACCGCAAGCCGCTGGCCGATGTCGATTACGGGTACGCCGCAACGTTGAAGGAGCTCGCCGAGTGGGCCGACTTCCTGGTGATCGCGAGCGCGGGCGGCGCCGAGACGCGCGGCCTGGTGTCGCGCGAGATCCTCGATGCGCTCGGCCCGCAGGGCTACCTGGTCAACATCTCGCGCGGCTCGGTGGTCGACGAGAAGGCGCTGGTCGATGCGCTCGCCAGCGGCCGCATCGCGGGTGCGGGCCTCGACGTGTTCGAGGACGAACCCCGGGTGCCGGAGGCCTTGTTCGCGCTCGACAACGTCGTGCTGCTGCCGCACCTGGCGAGCAACACGCACGAGACGCGCGCGGCGATGGGAGAGCGGGTGGCGGACAACCTGGCGGCCTTCTTTGCGGGGCGGCCGCTGGTGAGCGCCGCGGCCTGAGCGCTACGCGCCGGAGGTCTTCGGCTCGCTCGCGTGGATCAGGCCTTGACGAGCATCTCTGCCAGCGGGCGGGTCGAAGCTGATTCACTGCCCTGCCGGGGGGCCGCCTTGCGGCGCTGCTTGTGGGCATACATCAGCGAGTCGGCACGCCGCAGCAATTCCTCGGCGGTCGAGCCGTCGGCCGGAAAGACCGCGGCGCCCGCCGACGCCTGGACGCCGATGCTCAGCTCGCCGTAGCGGACCTTCTCGGCGATCTTCTCGACCAGCCGCGCCGCAGCGCGGTCGGCGGCGGCCTGGCTCGCGATGCCGTCCAGCAGCACCACGAATTCGTCGCCGGCCAGGCGTGCGGCGATGTCCGAACGGCCGACGCCATCGTGAAGGCGCTGCCCGACCGCCTTGAGGATGGCATCGCCGGCCGCATGGCCGTAGGTGTCGTTGATGGTCTTGAAGCCGTCGAGATCGATGAACACGAGGGCGAAGGGCCGCGCCAGCGTCGCCGAATGGCGGGCGATCCAGTCGGGCATCACGCTCAGCACCCGGCGGCGGCTCGCGATGCCGGTCATCGGGTCGTGCAGGACCTCGTCGCGCAGGGCCTTGGCCAGCGCGTCCATCGAGAGGTTCTTCAGGATGCCGACGAAGAGGCGGTCCGGCCCGCTGCGCAGGCTGGCCACCTGCAGGAACAGCGGGAACAGCTGACCGCTCCGGGTGCGGCCCACCAGTTCCCGGCCGCGGCCGATGATGTTCTCGGTGCCCGTCGTGAGGTAGCGCTCCAGGTGGTGGTCGTGCTGGCCGGCGTCGGCGCCATCCATCAGCACCGACACGTTGCGGCCGACCACGTCGCTTGCCTCGTAGCCGAACATGTCCTGCGCGGCCTTGTTGAAACTGAGTATCGCGCCGGTTTCGTCGATGCTGACGATGCCGTCGAAGGTGCAGTTCAGGATGCCGTTCAGCTGGTCGTTGCGCAGCTTCTGCTGAATCATCACCGTCAGCCGGGAACGCACGGTGACGGCGTCGAAGGCGAGCAGGAAGTCGTCGACGCCCATGGCCAGTGCCCTTTCGATGTCGGCGCTGGTGCGGCAGCACGCGATCAACGGCGTCCACAGGGCATTCGGCTCGCGGGAAGCGACGAAGGCCTGGATGAAGGCGAGCGACTGCGGCGTGAAGTCGACGATCACCAGTGCGACGTCGCACGCACGGTCCGACAACGCTTCGAGCGCATCGAGCGGCAGCACCTGCAGGTCGAAACCCGTTTGCGCCAGGATGGCGGTATCGATCATGGCGTACGCCGGCTCGCAGACGTAGAGCACTGTCGATTCATGAGTGGGCGCGATGCGGCGCAGCGTCGTGTGGCTCAAAGGGGTCCCGTTGCAGTGATCGATCAAGCATGGCTTGCCTGGATGCGTCTCGCCGCACAGGCCGTGGAGGCGCTGCCCGATCGACTGCAATCGCCACCGGCCTATTCAAGCACGAGCCATGCCTTCAAGCAGGTCCGGGTCACGACGGCGCGCCGAGCTTCCGGGCAAGGTTTCACGGAATTTCGTGTTGCTTTGCAATGAAACGCCATGTGCTTTTCCCAAGACCATCGCGCACCTGCTTGCCTCGTCTTGGTGCTCGCAGTCGTTCTTCGCATGTGCCATCATCAGCCCCCGGTCGGGCAAGCGCGAATCCGAAGGACGCCGGAAACCAGGTGTTGAGTGCAGGCAACCAAGCACGGAGGTTTGCCATGGCCGACGATGGAACCGAAGGCGATCGAGAAGCGCTCGATCTTCTCATCCGGGGATTTCAGGTCTCGCGGATGCTCCGATTGGTGGCTGATCTCGGTCTTGCGGACAAGCTTCCGAAAGACGGCAGCCGCCACGTGAGCGAGCTGTCCAAGGAATGTTCAGTGCTTGCCACGCCGCTGCTGCGGGTCCTGCGCGCGCTTGCCGCTTTCGGCGTCTTTCGAATTGGCGCGGACGGCAGCGTCGCTCATTCTCCGCGCTCCGTGCTCCTGAGGACCGATGAACCGAACAGTCTTCACCATGGCGCGAAGTTCTGGACTGCACCCGGTTCGTGGAAGGCTTGGGGCCTTCTGGATTCCGCCCTTGCTGGCGGCAATCCCCATCAGGCCGCCTGGAACATGGGCCGCTTCCAGTACCTTCGCGAGCATCCCGACGAGGCTCGAAGCTTCGACGCCTTCATGGCGAACTTCCCCGATCGCCGACACCAGACCCTCGCCGCCAGCTTCGACTTTTCTGAAGCGAAGCTGATCACAGACATCGGCGGCGGCAACGGCGAGGCCTTGCGGCAAATACTCGCGCGGTTCCCAGGGCCACGCGGCCTGGTCTATGACCGCGACGACGTCGTCGCGGCCATCCCGCCAGAAGCGCGAGCTGGCGGAAGAATCGACGTTCGAGGCGGAAGCTTTCTTGATCTCGTCCCTGAAGGCGCGGACATCTACCTCCTGGCCCGCGTGCTGCACGACTGGTCCGACGACGATTGCATTCGAATCCTGCGCAACTGCCGTGCCGCCATGGCACCGAGCACGCGCTTGCTGATCGTGGAACAGATCCTGGAGCCCGACCCAACGCTCGGACGGCCGACGGGCTATCTGGTCGACACGCAGATGATGGCCATGTTCGGCACTGCGCGAGAGCGCACCACCTCCGAATTTTGCGAACTGCTCCAGCTCTCAGGCCTTGCGCTCGAGCGCGCCATCGAGACCGCATCGCCGGTGTGGATCATGGAGGTCATTCCCGTGTGAGCGGCGGGGGGCTTTCCCTGCACGACGGCCGCGGAGGATCTCGGTCGAGACGATGCGCCTCGACAACGCCGACCGGCGCCCGAGCAAGAACGAACGCAGCAGTTCGGGATAGTCGGGGCGCACCTCCTCGCGGACCGAGGCCCGGCTGGACAACGCGCTGCGCCACGCACACAGCCTTGGCAGGCCGACGAAGAAGCCAAAGTCGTCGATCGTGTCAAAGACGTCGAAGTATCTGAACACGGGACCGAAGACGGCATCGACGATGCTGAAGTCCTGGCCGGCGAAATAAGGGCCGGCGCCCAGCGCAGCCTCGAGCTGTTCGAACCGGGCCCGAATGTCCCGTGCACGCGCGGCCAATGCGTCGTCGTCTTGCGCGTTGTAGAGCGCCGCGATGGTGCCCAGCAGCGCCGACCCGAACTCCATCCAGGCGCGATGACGTGCCCGCTCCAGCGCGTCGTCAGGGTGCAGGCGCGGCGCCACCGTCTCGTCCAGATATTCGCAGATCACAGCCGACTCGAAGATGGCCTTGTCGCCAACCATCAGCACCGGTGTCTTGCCCAGCGGCGAGATCTGCAGAAACCAGTCCGGCTTGTTGGCCAGGTCGATGTCCCGCCGTTCGAAGGCGATGCCCTTCTCCTTGAGCACGATCGCCGCGCGCTGAACGTAGGGGCACAGCACATGCGACACCAGCCTGAACGACGGGGTCGCCCCATCGGTCCCGGCCTGACGCGCAAAAGGGTCGACGCCGTAGCCACCGGCCGCACCGTGGGTCGAAGGGTTCATTGCATTTTTCCAATAGATTGGCGATGAGAAGAATCTAATATTGCGCATTCGCCTATGAAATAGGCGCCGGAGAAATCAATGAATGCGCCGATGCAATACCGGCTGAGCGCCTCGGACCTCGAGATGGTGTTGGCGATGGTCCGGGCGGGCACGCTTGCCGCGGCCGGCGAACGGCTGGGTGTGGATGCATCGACGGTTTTCCGATCCATCCAGCGCATCGAGCGCGGGCTGGGACAACCGCTGTTCGAGCGCTCGCGTTCGGGCTATCTGGCGACTGAACTGGCCCAGTCGCTGGCCGAGCAGGCGGAGCAGGTGGAAGCGGCGCTCGAGTCGGCGCGGTCTGCCGCCCAGGTGCGGCCGGACCAGGTCTCGGGCACGGTGCGCATCACCACGACGGACACGATCCTGCATGGCCTGGTGGCGCCGGCGCTGAAGGCCTTGCATTCGAAACATCCCTTGCTGGCGTACGAGCTGCACACGGGCAACGAGCTCGCAAGCTTGACGCGGCGTGACGCCGACATTGCGGTGAGGGCCACCAAGCGTCCTCCCCAGCATCTGGTCGGCAAGCACGTGGGGCCGATTCGCATGGCCCTGTACGCCGCCAAGAAGGGGGCGGTGAAGCGCTTCGCCGATGTCGAGGCGGGCAAGGCGCCGTGGATTGCACCGGACGATGCGCTGCCCGAACACCCGTCCGTGGTCTGGCGCAAGCGCCGCTTCCCGAAGTCCGCGCCCGCCTATCGCGTCAACAGCGTCCTCACGGTGATGGAGCTCGTGGCGCTTGGCTTGGGGGTCGGGATGCTGCCGGTTTTTCTGGCCCGGGGACGGCCTGATCTGCTGCAGCTCACCGGCATCGTCGACGAATGCCAGACCGAACTGTGGCTGCTGACGCACCCGGAATCACGCCATCTGCGCCGAGTCGCGACGGTGTATTCGCACTTGGCCAGAGCCATGTCATTGTCTTGACCCGCCTCGGCGGTGAATCGCCCCAGCCAGCCGGGGACATATAACCCCACATCCCCGGGGCTTGGGAGCGTCAATAAAATCCGTGCCCACGCCCCCCGCCAGGGCTTGCTCACTTCGCCTAACCCGAATTCCCCTATGTCCGAGATTGATTTGTCCGCGCAGAAAGCGGCGGTTCGCAGCGTTCTTGCCACCCATGGGATTCGCCCGGCATTGGCACTCCTCAACGACAGGACACAGTACCGATACACGGCCATCTACAAGTTGAGCGGCGAAGCGATGCGCGCGGAGCACGTCTTCGACCGCAGCGCTGAATACCGCACCTGGTTGAAAGCCGTTCCTCTGGACAAGAGCTTTTGCAAGCACGCGATGGAACTGGGCGAATTCGTGACCGGCCACGTCTCCAAGGACGAAGCCCTGATGAGCTACCGCCCCTACGTCGGTCTCGTCGAGTCGTACTACGGGCGGCTGCTGACCCGCGAGTGCGGGACGCCCTATGGCACGTTCATTCATTTCGATCTGGAACCCCGAAGCATCGCCGCGAAGGAGATCTCGTTTCTCCAGGAAGTGACGCCGCTGTTTCTCGACTACCTGGACTGACTGGCGCATTCATGGGGCCATGCGCCCGTTCGGCCCGCAACCCGGCGTCGAGCCGCGACGGCAAGGCCTGAATCCGCTCCAGAATTCAACGGCACCGTCCGATCTGTTTGGCGCAGAATATCCGCCCGTGCGGCGAACAAGACCCTGCGCGCGGATGCATCACCTTGAGACGAGGAGACGATCATGGCATTCAACGGTTCGGCCATCGCGGCATTGCTGGACGGCGCCGTATCGAAGGGCATCCTGCACGGCGTTGCGGCGGTGGTCGTCGACCGCAACGGTCCGCTTTTCCACCATGCTGCCGGCGAAGCGGGCGAACGCACGTTGTTCCGCAACGCGTCGATGACCAAGGCAGTCGCCACCACGGCGGCACTGCAGCTCGTGGAGCAGGGGCGACTGAGCCTCGATGCCACCGTCGAATCGATCCTGCCGGAGTTCGGCCGCATGTCCGTGCTGGACGGCTTCGACGGCGACAAGCCGCGCCTTCGGCCGCCTGCCAGCAAGGCCACGGTGCGCCAGCTCATGACGCACACGGCCGGCCTGGGGTACTTCTTCGTCAACGAAAAACTGCTCCGGTACCACGCGCTGACGGGGGAGCCCAACCCGCTGTCGGGCCTGAAGCGCAGCCTGTCGGTACCGCTGGTCAACGACCCGGGCACCGCGTGGGAGTACGGCGTCAACACCGACTGGCTGGGGCTCATCGTCGAGAAGATTTCGGGGCAGAGCCTCGGCAGCTACCTGCGGCAATTCGTCTACGGGCCACTGGGTATGAACGACTCGACCTTCGCGCCCAGCCCCGAACAGCGCGAACGTCTGCTGCGCGTGATGCAACGTCAAGCCGATGGCACGCTCGCGCCATCGCCGCACGACCTGCCGCCCACCCCGGAGTGGGACGCCGCCGGCCACGGCTCCTACGGAACGGTGCAGGACTATGGCCGCTTCATGCAGGCCTGGCTGAACGACGGCGCCGGCATCCTGAAGCCCGCCACAGTGCAGATGGCGCTGCAAGACCACCTTGGCCAGATCCAGCTGCCGACGCTGATGAAGTCGACGGTGCCCGAGCTGTCGAACGACGTGCCCGCACTTCCGGTTCCGCAGTCCTGGGGCCTGGGCTTTCATCTCACGCTGGCCGATCTGCCGGGCATGCGCAGCAACGGAACCGGCGACTGGGCGGGCGTCTTCAACTCGTACTACTGGATCGACCGCTCGAAGGGCATCGGCGGGGTACTGATGACGCAGCTGCTGCCCTTCTTCGACATGCCGGTCGTCGAGACGCTCATGGGTTTCGAGATGGCGGTGTACCAACAGGTGGGCGCGGCCGTACCCGCGGCTTGAGTTTCAACACCGAGGACGCACGGCACCGGGGTGGGCCGCGCGCCCTGTACCTTCTTGCTAGTCCAGCCCGTCCTTCTTCATTTCATCCAGAGCCCAGCCCTTGTGTGACGTGAAGAAGAACAACCTCCACTTGCCGTCTTCGAGACGCCAGCGACTGAAGCTGGGCTCGCTCACGTCTTCGCGCTTGTACTTGCCATCGGTCTTGGGCGGAATCAAACCGACCTGACGCAACACGACGCTGGCTGTTCCGTCGGGCATCATGCGGACGCGCTTCACCTCCCATTGGAGGTCGGTACTCTTGACGTCGTACTCGAAGGTGGGCTTCACCGCTTTCTTACCCTTCATGCGCCCGTAGTAGTCGAGCGCCTGTGTGAACCAGACGTCCTCCGTCATCAGTGCCAGCACGGCATCGACGTCATGCTGATTCCAAGCCTTCTCGAATTGCGCGATGGCATTGCGCAAATCGCCTTCCGTGCCAGCAGCCGGAGCCTTCTTTGTTTGGGCACTCGCGCCACGGTTGAACAACATCGCTGCGGCGGTCACGCCAATCATGAAGGTCCGTCGTTGATTCATGGCCACTTCCTCCGAACGGAAGCTTGGTTGCCGGCAAAGGTGTTGTCAACCAGGGCCGCCGAGGCTGACCCGAAGGCCGCTCTGGAGCCGCCGCAACAGCAGGTTCGGGCGGCGGATTCAACCGGTCGATGCATCCGACCGGCTGAAGCGACCGGGGTACCCATCACAATCGCCACCTGGCGGCGGCAGTCGTCGCTTCGCCCGCGAAGCCAGTCCATTTTTTCTCTTTCAGCGATCCATGTTCACCCTGACCCGCCTGACCTTCCAACGCGCCAGGAAAGAGCGCTTGCCCCAGGTCGCCGGGAGCCTGACCTTCACGACCTTGTTGTCCATCGTGCCCTTGCTGGCCGCGAGCTTCGCGCTGTTCACGCGGTTCCCGGTCTTCAGGCGCTTCAAGGACGCGCTGCAGGAGATCTTGCTGAGCAGGCTGCTTCCGGCGGACATCGCACGCACGGTCCTGAAGTACCTGACCCAGTTCGCCGCGAACGCCAGCGGCCTGACCTGGGTCGGCTCGCTCTTCCTGCTGGGCGCAGCCGTCGCGATGCTGCTGACCGTCGAGAACGCACTGAACCAGATGTGGCAGGTCCGGAAGAATCGGCCGTTGCTCAGGAGGGTCGGCCTGTACCTGCTGATGCTGGCCGTCGGGCCACCCGTTCTGGGCCTGAGCCTGTGGGCCACGTCGTATGTGCTGGGCAGTTCCGTGGGCCTGATCGGCGCGCTGCCGCGATCGCTCGCATTCGTGCTCGACCTCGGGCCGTTCGTGCTCGGCGTGCTTGCACTGACGAGCATGTTCTACCTCGTTCCGAACACCCATGTACGGCTGCGCGACGCCGTCGCGGGCGGCTTGATCGCCAGCGTGGCCTTCGAACTCGGCAAGCGCGGCTTCACCGCCTACCTCGTCAAGGTGCCGACGTACAAGGCACTGTATGGGGCGTTCGCCGCGCTCCCCATGTTCTTGCTGTGGGTGTACTTCTCGTGGCTGGTCACGCTGGTCGCGGCCATGATGACGGCCAACCTGGCGCTCACCCGACGGCGAACGGGGGGCAAGCCCGCTCGGGCGTAGCTGGTACTTCCTTCAAGAAGAGCATGCCGATCAAGACGGCAAAGCCGGGTCAGGCCGCTGAATGACGATCGGCTGCGCCGTCGCGGCCGCAGCTCACGGGGGTGCGACACCGATGCTGCTTACAGACTTGCTTCCAGGTCGGTCAACGTGACCATCAACATCATCGGATCCACAAGGCGTCGATTTAGCTTCACGCTCCGTGACCAAATCCTCGCAGCGCATCGCCGCTCAGGGATTACCCGCGTCGGCATGGCTTTCGCACTGAATAGGATGGGCAACGCCAATTACCTTTAGATACAAATGCCAAAGATCGATCGCCGTAACTCGCCTTTTTCCAACCAGCTCGTGCCCAGCGCGAACGGAGAAGTCCTGCGGCGTCGCGACTTCGCCGCCTGGCTGGCTGCCGCGACGGCAAGCGTTGCCGTGGCCGGCCCGGCGTGGTCCCAGGCGGGACCGTCCAATCCTGCGGCCAATGCCCCCCTTGCACGGTTGCGCATCGTGATTCCAGCCAACGAAGGTGGCGGCTGGGACCAAACCGGCCGAGCGTTGGGTGCTGCAATGCAGGCGGCGGGCGTGGCGAGCGCCATCGACTACGAAAACATCGGCGGCAAGGGCGGCACCATCGGGCTGGCGAAGTACGTGGAGAAGTACGATGCGGACCCGAATGCGCTTCTGATCAGCGGCATGGTCATGGTGGGCGCTGTCGCGCTGCAGAAGCCCGCAGTCGACATGAGCCGCATTCAGCCGGTTGCGCGGCTGACGAGTGACTACGAGGTGGTGGCGGTGAAGGCCGACTCGCCCATCGCCACCGTGAAGGACTTGATCGGCAGGCTTCGCGCCAACCCGGACACGACGGCCATCGCGGGCGGCTCCTCGGGCGGGGTCGACCACATGTTCGCCGGCATGCTCGCGCGCCTTGCCGGCAGCACCGTCAATCTGGTCTACCTTCCCAACGCGGGCGGCGCGCAGGTCGTGGAGGCGCTCGAGTCCGGCAAGGCCGTGGCCGGCATCTCGGGCTACAGCGAATTCAGCGAAAGCATCGCCAGCGGCAAGCTGCGCGCCATCGGCGTGTCCGCGAAACGTCCCTTCCTCGGGATTCCGTCCGCGCGCGAGCAGGGCGTCGACGCCGATCTCGCCAATTGGCGCGGCATCTTCACCGGGAAGGCGGTGCCACCCAAACGCCAGCAGGAGTTGGTCGCTGCGGCACGCCGCGCAGTTCAGACCGATGCCTGGCAGAAAACGCTCAAGCGCCAGAACTGGGATGCTTCCTGGATGGAGGGCAAGGACTTCCAGGGATACCTGGAACTCGATTCCGCCATGGCCGGCGTGATGACGATGATCCTGAAGCTGAAGACAGGCTGAGCAACGGGACGTGGTCAACAAGACCACGCCTTGGATCGAAGGCAACTTGACACTGAGCTCCGTGTGCCGCCGCCGGCGAGGCGACCGCCGTCAAAGCGCGAGAGCGCCCGCAGGCTCGAGGTCGGCTCCAGTGTCGGGCTCCGGAACCCGCTCGAGGATCGCGTGCCGGGCAGCGTCGCGCAGCGCGATCGCTGCGGCCCAGTCATGCTGCGACGCGACAATCGGCACGCCGACCTCGATCACGACCTCCGTGCGGCGCGGCAGCCATTGCCCGGGGCGCAGCAGCGACCGCGTACCGATCAGCGCAACCGGGATCACCGGCGTCGCGGTGTGCGCTGCGACAACAAAGGCGCCGAGCTTGAACGGCAGCACCCCGGGCGCGCGCCTGAACGTTCCCTCGGGGAAGACGACCAGCAGCTCGCCGGCGCGCGCATGCGATTCGAGCACCGCCGTGTCTTCGACCGCGCCGGCGGCATCGGCACGCTCGACGAACACCGCGCCGAGCCGCTTGAGCATCACGCCGAGCACCATCGTGGTGGCCAGCTCGCGTTTGGCGACATAGCCGAAACGCGGCGGCAGCGCGGCCGTCAGCAGGATCGAATCGACATAGCTCGCGTGGTTCGCGACCACCAGGGCGGCGCTCGAAGCCGGCAGCCGCTCGATCCCTTCGATGTGCACCTGGACACCGGCAAGCCAGGTCGCCGATCGCGCCCAGGCGCGCGCTGCGCGCCGGCGCAGCGCCATGTCCGGCAGCACCATCGTCGTCAGCCAGGCGCCGATGCCGGCGAGCGAAAAAACCGCCCCGGCCCAGCAGGCCCAGGCGAGTCGCACGGCGCTGCGCGTGCTTCGCTGCGCCTGCGCGGCCGCTGCGCCGGCGACGAGTCGAACCAGTTGGCGCCAGGGCGCGCGCTGCGAACGCCCGAGCGCGCCTTGTTCGTACAGCTCGCGCGCGGTGGCGCGGCGGATCTTGCCGCTCGAGGTTTTCAGCACCGTTCCCGGCGGTGCAATGACGATGTCGTCGGGCGGCATGCCGATCTGGTCGACCGCGGCTGCCGTGATCGCGGCCCTGATCTGCCGGTGCGCCTGCGCGTCGGTGTCGCGCACCTCGGCCAGCACGACGAGACGCTCGCTGCCGCTCCGTGCATCGGTCGCCGGGAACACCGCAACGCCGCCTTTGCGGACCCCCGGCAGGCTTGCGAGCGCGGATTCGAGGTCGGCGGGGTGGATGTTGGCGCCGCGGCGGACGATCACGTCCTTGGCGCGACCGGTCAGGTACAGCTCGCCGGCAGCGAAGTAGCCGAGGTCACCGGTGTTGAGCCATTCGCCGTCGATGAGCGCAGCGTTCGCCGCCGGGTTGCGGTAGTAGCCGCTGGTCGCCGACGGCCCACGGAACTGGACCCGGCCTTGCTCACGTTCGGGCAGTTCCTGCGCGGCCTCGCCGACGATACGCACCTCGATCCCGGGCAGCGGCAATCCGCAAGAAACGACTTGCAGCGCCTTCGCGTCACCGGCAGCGGCGGGCCTGGCGACGCCGCGCTCAAGCAGCGTGCGGCGGTCGACGCGATCGACGAGCGGACCGCGGCCGACCGGCGGGAACGTGACGCCGAGAACGCCTTCGGCCAGCCCGTAGACAGTGAACATCGCTTCGCGCCGGAATCCGCAGCGTGCGAAGCGCGACGCGAAGCGCTCGATCGTGTCCGCGCTCACCGGCTCGGCGCCATTGAAAGCGAGCCGCCAGCAGCTCAGGTCGAGGCCTTCGAGGTCGGTGTCGACGAGCTTGTTCAGGCACAGCTCGTAAGCGAAATTGGGCGCTGCCGAGACGCTTGCGCGATGGCGGTGGATGGCCCACAGCCAGCGCGCCGGCCGCGCCAGGAACTCCAGCGGCGACATCAGCACCAGCCGGTAGCCGACGTACAGGCTGCCGATGCAGGCGCCGATCAGCCCGAGGTCGTGGTACAGCGGCAGCCACGACAAAAAGATGTCGCTGCTCGTGATTCGCGCCGCGCGCTGCATCGCCCGCACGTTGGCGAGCAGGTGGGCATGGCTGACCACGACGCCCTTGGGGCTGCCGGTGCTGCCCGAGGTGTATTGAAGGAACGCGGTGGCATCGGAGCGGATCGCAGGCCGCACGAAAGACGCTGCGGGCGCGCCGGCAGTGACCAGCTCGGCGACCGTCACCACCTGCCTGAGCGTTTCGCAATGTGCGTTCAGCAGCCGCGCGAGCGGCTTCGCCTGCGCGACAGTGATCAGCAGTGTGGCCTCGGCGTTGCGCAGGATGCCGAAGAGGCGCTGCAGATGATCCTCGAGTTGCGACAGCCGCGCCGGCGGGTACAGCGGCACTGGAACGCAGCCGGCGTACAGCGCGCCGTAGAAGGCAGCGAAGAAGTCGCTGCCGGTCGGCAACATCACGGCCACCGCGTCGCCGGCGCCGAAGCCTTGCTCGGCCAGCCAGGCGGCGACCGCGAGTGCGTCGATCTGCAGTCGGGCGTAGCTGAGCTGGGTGATCGCCCCGTGATCGGATTCGAGCGTCACGAGCAGCCGGTCACCATGGTGTTCGGCATGCCAGTCGAGCACGTCGACCAGGGTCGCGATGGAGTCCGGCGGGCAGCGGATCTCGGTCGCTTCGGCGGCAGGCTCGGGTAGGGCGACGAATGAGCCGTCGGCAGCGGGCGCGAGGGCCAGCGCGCGCAACAGATCGCGCGGCGTCTCGGCTTCGGTGAACGCTGCCTCGGCGAACGCAATGCCGAACTCGCGCTCGATCCGCATCTGCAACTCGGCGCGCGCCAGGCTGTCGAGCCCGTAGTCGCGCGCGAGCGAATGGTCAAGTCCGAGGCTTTTCGCGAACCCGCTGCCGCGATGCAACTCTTCGGCCAGGCTGCGCACCAGTTGCAACAGTTGGCCCGAGCGATCCGGGAGCACCGGCGCTTCGGTGGAGGAAGAGTCGCCTGCCATGGCGTTGCAGTTGATCGGTCGCCGCCGGACGCGGGCGCGGCAACGCCGTTTCCGACGGGTCGTTGACCATTGTGCTCCTGCGCGAAGCGACCTGCGGCAATGAATATGTGCAGCGGGTCATTGCAGAACCTTCGTGCTTCGCACTGCGGTGCGAGCGCCTTCGGGCGGCCGAGCGGCGCTCATGCTGCCTTGGGCTCCGGGAGGACGGCTGTCAATGCGAAGTCGATGAGATGGAGCCAGGTCACTTCGAGGCCCATGATGCTGTGGTGGTCGGAGTCATGGATCGTCTGCACGCAGATGGGCGTCGGCCAGGCAGCGATGAGCTTCTCCGAGCGCTCCGGCAGCACGACATCGTCCCGCTCGGCCAGCAAGACCTGGGTTTTCGCTGCGACCTCCCTGCAGTGCGCCAGGGAGTTGAACTGGTGCCGCAGCAACAGGGAAAGCGGAACGAGCGGGAAGCGCTTCTTTGCCACCTCCAGCATCGAGTCGTATGGCGTGACCAGCTGCAGGCTCGAGAAGTCTTGTCGCGCCACCAGCTGAATGGCCACGCCCGTCCCCAGACTTCGACCGACGACGTGCAGACGTGCGTGCGGGAAGGCTCGGCGCAAGTGATTGGCAAACTGCCTCGCGTCGTTGACGGAGGCGACCTCGGAGGGGTGCCCCTGCGAGTCGGCCACCCCCCGATAGTTGACTGCGGCGAACCCGAAGCCTTCCGGAAGCCAGTGCAGCGCCTGTGCGGTGGCGCGGACGTCTTCGCCTCGGCCCGCGAAATAGATGAACAGGTCCTGCAGCGCGTCCTCGCCTTGGCGGTGATAGACATACCCGCGGACCATCCCGCCCGGCACCGTGTGAGAGTACGTGGAAAAGTCGTCAGACAGGTGAACGACGGGGTGCTTGCGAGCGTCGAACAGGATGTGTCCTTGGCGTGTGGCCAGCAGGGTCCAGTAGGCCGCGATGCCTCCGAGGGCAGCGGCCGAAGCTGATAGTGCGACGCGGAAGACTTTGGATGCCAAGGATTGCTCCGGGGGAAGGGCTCGGGTGTGAAGTTTCGTAGTTTGAGCCATTCGGGCGCGAAGTCGTGGCCCTCCGGTGCTCACGCGGGGTTCATGCTGTGGTGCTTCGACGCAAATGGGGCAGATTGACTTACAGCCAAGGCGCGAGGACGATTCGAGATGTTTTCACGCCCACAGGCGCTGGCGCGTTCGCCCAGTTGAAACCACATATTTGCGGAGGTCTCAATGATTGAGCAGCAAGCCTTTTTCCCAAGGTGCCTTGACGACCATGTCGGAGAAGACAACGCGGTGCCCGCATGAATGAACCCTCCGACAGCGCGTCATTTGCGCTGATCAACGAGCGCCGCGACCTGTTGCGCCGCATGTGGACGTTTGCGGCGGTCAGCATGGTATCCGGGAGTGCAACGCTCACGGCCTGTGGCGGAAGCTCCGGCGTCCAGACAACAGTAGCTGCTCCTCCACCTGCACCCGCACCCGCACCCGCACCTGCGCCTGCGCCTGCGCCTGCGCCTGCGCCTGCGCCTGCGCCTGCGCCTGCGCCTGCGCCTGCACCTGCACCTGCACCCGCACCCGCACCCGCACCTGCAACAACGGCGCCAGCCCTCGGCGCCCACGCGATCGTCTTCAACCATGACGGCGTGTCGTCCCCATCGCTGTCCACTTCCGGCATGTCCACCCGCACGACCGGAAGCACCCTGTTGGCCTGCGTCGGGCGGGGTGTGCTTTCTGCCATCGCGCCGACGGACAACTTGGGGAATTCCTTCGTCCAGCTCGATGTGGCGCACACCTACACCTTCTGGCCAAGCTCGGGAACGGTCTTGTATGCCTGCGAGCAGGCCCGGGGCCTGGTCGGTCACGCGGTCACCGTGGCGAAGCCCAAAGCCACCGACGAGACGACCCTGAGCGTTGTCGAGATCACCGGTGGTGGCGTCGTGCGGGATGTGCAGTGGCGCGAGGTGCTGTCGGGTCAGCCCTTGACCAGCGCCAGTGTCACCACCACCGGCGCTGCGCTGCTCGTCGCATGGTGGTGGGGCGACGCGGGTGTCGGCCCGGAGCACACGGCCGTGCCCAACAACGGGTTCACGGTGATCGATTCGGTACTGGAATCGGGTCCATTGGTGCAATGCGCCGTTGCCGTCAGACAGGTTAGCGTGGCCGGCACTTACAACGTGACCTGGGCCCCGACGCCACAGCAAGGAGCGCAGCTGTGGCTCGCTGCCGTGCAGGCGGCCTGAGCGCCCCGCTGCGGCGCAGCAGCAGGATGAGCGGTCATCATTTCATCGGCTGGCGAATGATGGTTTTCCACTTCTTGGGATCGGCTCGCCGTATGTCGCTCAAGTAGATCTCGTGATGCTTGCCGGCCCGGCCACTTCGCGCATCGATGAAATCGTGCAGTCGTTCCACCGTGGGGCCTTCTTCCGAGAACGGCCCGACGTGCAGGACCTGAGCGCACACCCCCTCCGAAAAGCTCTCCAGCCGGAGCTTGTCGATCGCCGGCAGCGCGTTCTTTCGCCGCACTTCGGCAATGGCCGCTTCGACGACTTCGTCCGCGACGAAGTCCGGCTGCATGATCATCATCGTCCAGTGCCATTTCGCCTTGTCATCGGCGACGAAGACGGACATGTCATCGGCCCACCAGAGCCCTTCGAGCGGCATGACGGCATAGTCGATCGCTTGCGGCCCGTTCTTGACCATGAACTTGGCGGTGTAGGCGACGGAGAACAACGCCTCCACGGCCTGCGCATACGCCTGCGACGTGTTGGGATCGCCCCGACCGTCGACCATGAGAAACCTGAACCTCGGAACATCGACCTGAACCACCGCCTTGGCGGAAGGTTGGTAGAGATGCTTCAGTTCTTTCTTGAGATCGATCTTTTCCATGAGAGCTCCCGGCGACGGCCGGCCATCATGCCGGATCGCAGCGCCCGCCGATGCCGATGGGTTGGGCACGCGCTTGGGCGCATCGTCGGATGCTTGGTTACACGCTCTGGGACGAATGGCGCGTGCCGGAGCGGTCCTTGTATTTGCCTGGCCACCCTGAAAAGAACGTTCAGAGCTTCTCAGGCCTGTACTTCGTAGACCCCGCAAGCTTGTCGAGGAAATCGAAATCTCCGCTCTACAAGCCGTCCTATTCTTCCTGAGCCGGGCCGCCACTCCCAGATCTCCGGTGTGCCGCGCTTTGTGCTGGCAAGGACAGGGCGAGTGTCAAGTTCAGCCTGTCGATCCCTTGACGCGGCGCGCTGAGGGGCGCGTGCAAGCCTGGAACTCACCGGGAGAGACGTGTCGCGCCGGCGCTGGACGGCGAACTACTCAGAAGTCGCCCCGTCCCTTGCCACCTGCGTCCAGGTCCTTCCTTGGTCTTTGCTGATGAAGACATTCCGCTGAAAGGTCGAGACAGCGATCTCGGAGCGGCGAACGGGATTTTGAGCAATGTATGCCACCGCATCGTCTGTCGAGACTGCGATCGGGACCTCTTCGGCCTTCCCTCCAGCCTGCAATGCGATCCTCGCCAGCACCGCCTTGCCAGCATAGGTGCTAAACCAAAGGTGTCGCCCGTCCAAGTCGAAGCCTTCGGCGGTTACCATTCCGCCGACCAATCGCTCGAAGCTCTCGGCCGAGTCTCGGGATATGTAGAGACCTTCGTCCGTGCCAGCGGCGACAACGGCAGCGTCAGTGGGATGCACGGCTAGGCTGTGGAGCCAGCGCCCCAGTCCATTGGCCGCAGCCCGTTGCCACTTGATGCCGTCGGTGAGCGTGTAATAGATGCCCCGTTGGCTCATGAGGGTGTTCGCCGCTTTGTTGGACACGTACACCGCGTTGGTGAAGTAGCTCGCTGCCAGTACGTGGAAGTCTGCTTCGCCCGTGAGTCCGATCTGCTGCCAAGTCTTGCCACCGTCGCGGCTCTTCATCACGCCAACGGGATCGGGCAACTCGGAACCCTTCGCCGGGTGCCCGCTGCTGTACAGCGCGTCGTGGGTGACGGAGAGGCCCATGTAGTCGTGCGCCGGCCCCTCCGCCTTGGACCAACGTCCGCCTGCGTACATCGCAAGGCCATCGTGACTGGACACCATCAGCGTCTCTCCGTCGGCGCTGTACGACATTCCATGGACGTGGACGAGGCGAAGGCTCGAGTCTGCATGAGCAGAGGCAACCGCGATGGTGACCAGCGCCACGGCGAGAGCCCAAGCGTGAAATGCCGTCTCGAGGGCCCCGAGCGGTAGGATGGCGAAGACATATTTGGCTTTCATCATGACCCCCCTGTTCTGCGTGGCCCGGTCGACCAACACTGACCCGATCACCTCGCCTACGGCAACACCTTTTCGAGCCGCCAGCTCCAAGCGTGGCGCGGATCGCCCCGCTGGCATGCAGGCGTCGCCACTACCTGGGTTTGACTGCCCAGCCGGCCAACAATTCCTGATGGGCTCCGCCCAAGTTGCCGGACGGAGAAGAACTCCGAGGGCGCGAGCGACCGCTGCCTTGCCGGAATCGTTGATTCGGATCGGTTCCTCGTCGCCATAGTTGATCGACGATACGACGTAGTCGTCACTCTCCTTTTTGAAACCCGACGTGGACCCTTGCCTAATAGTGAGCTTGTCGCCCAAGGCTCTCAATGAGCCGCCAACCCTCGGGCGCGTCGTGCGCCTGGTCTGGTGCATGGGCATGAAGGGCATGGATACCAAGGGGTGCGAGGAAATGGAAAGGATGCAGCCATGCCCACGTCACATGAATCCGATGCGATGGGGAAAGACATCGATCTGGCGCAAGGCACGGTCACGCTTGCTCCCGGTCCTGTGAAGAGCTTGGAATGACCTTTGTGGTTAGGGACAAAGTGCTGATCTGCCCGACCGTTATGGCAGCTGCCACACGGCGAGCGTCGGGGGCTGCGTGCTCGAAGGGCACGCGCCGGCCGTGGAGGACAAGCGATCAAGATGACTTCACCGTCTTGACTTACGCCTGGAGGCGGAGTTCTACGGAGAGCGTAGCGCGAAGCTTTAAAGCTTGCCTCGTGGGAAGGTCAATCAATCCCGGAAGAAGCTTGCCGCTTCAGGGGTTCTGCTGGACGACTTGACCTTTCCATCATGGGAGGGTCGACATTCGTCTCATCGAAAACACCCTGAGAGCAAAGCCATGATTACCTTTGAAGTCAACGACATGACCTGCGGTCACTGCGTGAGCACCATCACCAAGGCGGTAGCCAGCATCGACAAAGGCGCAAAAATCCAGTTCGACCTGGTCGCACACCGCCTTCKAATCGAGCCGACCGCTGCAACCGCTCAACAACTGAGCGACGTCATCCGGGACGCCGGGTACAGCCCATTGGTCACTGACGGCACCTCGCCCATCCCTGCTGCGACCAAGCGAAGCGGATGCTGCTGCGGATAGTCAAGGACAGCCCGGAAGGCTTCTTGGGTTTGTGAAATTGAGCCGGGGTTCGCGCACCTGCCTTGATTTGCATCAAGTTCGAAGGCGGTCCTCGCGAGCATCGTGGCATGCCATCGAGTGCTGCCCCGAGCCCTCAAGTCGCAAAGTGAAGAACATGAAGCTCAAAAGTATCTTGGCTGCGGCCGCAGCGGTCGCGCTTGCCGGTTGCTCCTCATTTCCCGCTTCGACAGCCAAACAGGCCGAMGARCAYGAKGCGCATCACCCGGCGGCTGAAACCGCACCGAAGGTCGACCCGGGCAAGTTCGACCAGCAAATGAAGACGATGCAGGASATGCATCAGAAGATGATGGCCGCCAAAACCCCGTCAGAGCGCGCTGCGTTGATGAAGGACCACATGAAGGTGATGCAGGACGGCATGGCCATGATGGGACAGATGGGCGGTGGCATGCCTATGATGAGCCAAAAGGGTGGCGGCATGCCGATGCAGGGCGGAGGCATGTCCTCGATGCCCGGCGGCCCGTCCATGCAGAAGGACATGATGCAGCGCATGGACATGATGGAAATGATGATGCAGATGATGGTGGACCGCGAGGCGGCAGTGCCTCCAGCGGCCAAGTAGCCACATCTGTCGGCAGCGTCGAGACGGACATGCCAGACAACAAGCCACGTTTCTGGCGCTCGCCGCCGTGACGCCTCGAGTGGCCGCGGCTGCGATGGCGCTCTCGTTGGCAAGTGTCATCGGCAATGCACTGCGACTGCGCAGTGCCCGCTTGGACTGACCATGACGCGGCATCGGTGGTCGCGATGGCTGATGGGCAGTTGCGGCGCATGGTTGTTGGGGCTCGGTGCCTTTTTCGTCTTGTTTCGGCCTCCGCTGTTGCCGGAGGATCTGCGGTATATCGGAGTCACGCTGGAAGGCATACGGGCGGCTGCGCCGGCGCTTGAGGAATGGCTCGCGAGGGTCTTTGTCGTGATGGGGGGCTTCATGGCCGGCGCTGGCGCACTCACGCTTTACGTTGCGCTGTCGCAGCCGAAGACTGGGCGGCTTGGCACGGTCAGCGTCTTGGCATTCAYGGGTCTCGTCACCGTTGGCCTCATGAGCGCGGTCAACTTCGCTCTAGGCTCGGACTACCGCTGGTTGCTGGTGGCTCCGATGCTGGCATGGGCCATCGGCACCTGGCTACATTTCTGACAGGGGATTGCTGCAGGACGCCTTCACTCGAGAATGCTCAAGGCACGGGAAGTACTCCCAAGGGGGAAGTGGCGGCGCCACCCTTGCTGGCGGCTCGTCGGGTGGGGCGGACGCGGCGGCGGACGACGTTGATCGCTGCGCGGTGGGATCGATCCATGCGCCCGCGCGCCGGCCGCCAGGCATGCAAGCCAGGCCTATGGCTCGTCGGTGAGGCGCAACACCACGCGACCCTCGATTTCTCCGCGCCGCATGCGATCAAGGATTCCATTGATGTTCTCGATGCGGTCTTCCGTCACGACGGTGTGAACCTTGCCCTCTCCCGCGAAGGCCAGCGCTTCCTGCAAGTCCTTGCGCGTCCCGACGATCGACCCGCGCACGGTCTTGGCATTGAGCACCACATCGAAGATCGGAAGTCCGAAATCACCGGGCGGAAGACCTACCATCGACATCGTGCCGCGCTTGTGCAGCATGCCTATGGCCTGCGAGAAGGCTGAGCGCGAAGCTGCCGTGACCAGGACACCGTGGGCCCCGCGCAATTCGCGCTGCAACGTCGCAGCCGGATCCGCCTGGGAGGCGTTGACGACCAACTCGGCACCCACCTCGATCGCCAACTTCAGCTTTGCGTCGTCGACATCGATGGCCGCGACATGGAAGCCCATGGCTCTCGCGTACTGAACAGCGAGATGCCCGAGCCCACCGACGCCGGAGATGGCGACCCAGTCGCCCGGCTTGCAATCGAGCATCTTCAGGCCCTTGTAGACCGTGACGCCGGCGCAGAGCACAGGGGCGATCGCGGAGAATCCGACGTTCGATGGCAGGATCCCGATATAGCCGGGATCGGCCAGAACATAGTCCGCGTACCCTCCGTCGACCGAATAGCCGGTCATCTGCTGCTGATCGCAGAGGGTCTCCCATCCGGTGATGCAGTGTTCGCAATGACCGCACGCGGTGTGCAGCCAGGGCACACCCACCCGGTCTCCTTCCTTGACGTGTTTCACGCCGGCGCCAACGGCGGCGACATGACCGACGCCCTCGTGACCCGGTATGAAGGGCAGCGACGGCTTGGCAGGCCAGTCACCGTCGGCGGCATGCAGGTCGGTGTGGCATACGCCCGAAGCGGCGATCTTCACCAGCACCTGCCCTGGAACGACCTCAGGCACCGGCACCTCCTCGATCGTCAACGGCTTGCCGAATTCGCGGACCACGGCAGCCTTCATCGTCTTTGTCATCCCGGGCTCCTTTTCGTCGGTTGAAGTGGTGGCACGCACGCCGTCGCAGGGGATTGCGCTTTCGTGGGTCCGGATCCGAGCGGACGACGATCGCGCCAGTTTTCCACTGCGCGATGGCTTCGTCAATCCGACCCGCATCCAGGAGACTCGCCGAACCGCTGCGTTGGGGACGTTCCGGGACAATTGGACGAGGTCTCCCGGATGCACATTCATTCCATCGCCCTGGGTGGCATCAGGTAGAGCGTCATGGCGAAGATCAGATAGACCATCAGTATCAGCACACCGACGAACCACGCCGAGCGCCCACTGTTCGTGACCAACACCGCCGTGAGGGTGGCGATGATCACCATCACCACGGCGCCCGGCCAGAACTGCAGGTCCATGGGGGCCGGTCCGATGAAATAGCTCAGCAACACCAGCGCCGGTGCCACGAACAGCGCGATCTGCGACGCGCTGCCCAAGGCGATGCCCACGCTCAGGTCGAGCCGGTTCTTGCGCGCGCCGGAGAACGCCGAACCCATTTCCGCCGCACCTCCCACCAGCGACACGACGATGAAGCCCACGAATGCGGGGGTCATCCCGAACGCCTCGGCCGCCTTCTGCACCGACTCCACGAAGATCTCGCTGACCAGCGCCACGAGCAAAGTGACGCCGCCCAGCGTGGCCAGAGCCAGCCCGATGGGCCAAGGCGCTTCGCTGTCATCACCGTGTGCTGCGCTGGCAAACAGCTCGCGGTGCGTCTTCAACGAAAACAGCATGCCCAGTGCGTAGGCCACGATGAGCAGCACCGACAAGCCCACGCTCAGCGACTGCGTGAACGCAGCCGCTGCCTCCGAGTCGGCCTTGATCATCGCCGAAGGAATCAGCAATGCGACCGTGGCCAGGAAGAGCAGGCCCGCCTGCATGCGGGCGCTGACCCGGTTGAATTCCTGAACGTGGTGCTTGAGTCCGCCGAGCAGGAACGACGCGCCCAGCACGAACAGCGTGTTGGTGACGATCGCGCCGGCGATGGACGCCTTGACCAGCATGATCTGTCCTGCCCTCAAGGCAGTGAGCGCAATGACCAGTTCGGTCAGGTTTCCCAGCGTGGCGTTGAGCAGCCCGCCCGCGGCATCGCCCGTCTTGGCCGCAACGGATTCGGTGGCGTGACTCAGCAATGCGGCCAGCGGCACGATGGCGAGCACGGACAGCACGAAGAGCAACGTGTGGGATTCGGGCTTGAGCTTTCCGGTTACGAATACCACCGGCACAAACGCCAGAAGCCACAGCAGTGGGCTTTGGCGGATTTCCTGGAAAAGTGGTTTCATGGCGCGTCTGGCCGATTGTTGATATCGCTTTGATCCAAGTCAATCCAGGTCAGGCGGCGGGCATCGGTAGTCCTGCTATCTGCGAAGCAAACCGTTCGGCACCTGAAGGACCTTCGGAGTGTGCCCTGATGCTTGACGCACGCCCGCCGCTGCATTCAAGGCGCGCTCACTTTGCTCCAGGTCGAATCCGGATTGAAGGTCTTCATTTCCCGCGCGATCGCGGCGCCGTTTGGTCCCAGGTCCTTCTGGTAGAGCACGCCCTCGTGACTGATCATGAAGCTGGTCACGCCGGTGTCGCCATACCGAATCGGCCAGGCGACCAGGGCGAAGCCGGCGCGCATGCGATTGCCGATGATGTAGTCGTAGGCGCCGCCCGGTGCATCCTTGCCCTGGGCCGTGAGGATCTTGTAGTGGTAGCCGTGATAGCCCTCACCCGGCCTCACGCCACCGAAACGCGGTCCCAGTGGACTTTCTCCCTGTGCGTCGTCGGGCCAGTACAGTCCGTCACGCTGGCCGGGTGTGCTCGCGAACTTGTGCGCGTACGAGAGCACGCCGTCGCCGTCGCGATCGCGCTGGGCATATTCCTTTTGAGCGTCGAAGTAGGCCAGCACCGCCTGCATGGTGGCCAGTTCGTTGCGGCCGATGCGCCGGGTCCGCATCTCGTCGGCGCCCGCTCGCGGATCGAAGCGCCAGTTGCCGTCTTTCATGACCAGTGGAATGGGCAATGTCCAGCCGCCGTCGCCGACGGCCAGCACGGCCTTGTCCTGGCCGGTCGCCACGACCTTGTGCGCCCTGTCCCAGGCGGCGAGAAAGGCTTGCAGGTCGGCCCGCCCGATCTCGTCGGTCGGAAAGAAGCGCTTCCAGTCGGCCCCCAGTACCTTGCGAAGCGCCACGGAGTCATCGCGGGACACAGCATCGTGGAAGGTCTGGGCGGCCGCCTCGGCGCTGGGATAGGGCTGCTGCGCCCCGGCGAGGCCGGGGACGAGCAGGGGCGCAACGGCAATCAGCGCGACGGCTGCGAGCCGTGCAGGGGTTCGGCAGTTGGGCATGTGCATGGCGTGCTCCTTTGGTTATCGGCGGCCGCCTCCGCGGCCGCCACCGCGCCCTCCGCCGCCAGCGCGGCCCCCGCCACCGCCGTAGCCGCCGCTGTATCCACCGCGGCTGCTTCCTCCGCTGTAACCGCTGCCACCATAGCCGCCGCGACCGCCCGAGGGCTGCGACATCTGCCGGCTGGCGTTGCCGCGGTCTATCTGCTGGCGCGCTTGCCCGGCATTGCCGGCACCGCTGAAGGCGTTCTCACCACCTGCGCTGCCGCGCGCGCCTGCGCGCGACGGGCCATCGTTGCCGCCGAACCCTCCTTGGCCTCGTGCGGCTGCGTCGGCGCGCTGGCGGGTGGCCGGATCGTTGCGCAACTGCTCGCGTCCGGCGCCCGGGTCCATGCCGCGTTGTTGCAGCGTCGACTGCGCCTGCTGCCGCTGTGCGTCGCGCCCGCGGAAGTCGGCGCGGTTCTCCGCACCCGGCATGTTCTTGCCGAACTGCTGCTGACTGCGGCTGTCGCGGTAGGGCACGCCGCGCCGGTTCTGCGCGTTGTGCTGGAAGCGGTTCTGATTGGCGTTGAGTTGCCGGTTGGTGTTGATGCTGTTGTAGCGGTTCGTGTTGATGTTGATGTCGCCACCGCCCCAATTGCAATTGCCCCAGAGCGCCGCCGTGGCCGCGACCCCGATGCCGAAGGCGATGCCGGTGGCGAGCGCCGCGCCGGGATAGTAGCCAGGGTAGTACATCGCCGGCGGGTACCAGTAGTACGGCGGGTAGGCCGGATAGGGCCAGGTGCCGTACACCACCGTGGGGTTGTAGAGGGGCACATAGACCGTCTGCGGGTTGGCCGGCTCGATGGTGATCGCCTCTTGCTGGACGGTCACAGTCTGCTGCTCGGTCGTTTTCAGGTTGCCGCTGTCTCTCGCCCGGGCACGCAGTCGCTGGGCGGAGTCGAGCACGTCCTTCGAGGACGCAAGGAAGGCGTCGCCCAGGTTCTGCACCCAGTCGGGCTTGTCGCCCATGGTCTGCAGCACCTGCGGGAAGGCCACCAGCGACTTGACGCTTGGATCCCAAGGCTGGTTCTCGACGGCGCGCACAGCGGCGTCGCCGGATTGCTGAGGATTGGCCTTCGACCACTTCGCGGCGTCAGCCACGTCGGCGGGATAGGTCGACGCCATCAGCACCTGCGACAGCAGCGAGTCCGGATACAGGGCGATGGGCGCCATCATCTGGTCGATCTGGGCCTGATTGAATGTGCCGTCCGCCGCGGGCGCGGTGGATACCGTCGTTGCGGTGCCCGCCGGTCTCGGCGTGGTGATGGTCGTGGTGGTGGTCGTGACGGTCGCTGGTTGCTGCACCGCAACCGGCACGGGATAGGCGCAGCCAGTGAGCAGCACGGCCAGCACGAGCGCGGACGGGAGAAAAGGCGCAAGGGAGGGGTGCATGCCAGAACGTGCGAATCGAGCGGCGACGGCCCGAAAGACGGGAATATCGAGGGCGTCGGATCCACTTCTCATAGCCAGATCTCCTCATCGTGGCGCTGCATCGCCGTCCCATCGGCCGTTGCCAGGAAGCGCCGCACCTATGAGAGTCGCCAGTCAAAGCTTGCGATTTCGAGAGGCAGGGGCCGAGTACCGCGTTCTACCCCTGGATTCCCTTCCCGTCGAGCCCTCGACTGCGCGGCTGCACTCGGTCTTGTCCTGCCGGAGCGGTTACTGCACGACTGAGGACGCAACGACACGGATCTAGCGCCATATCCCGGACATCCTCTTCAACGTGGCCTACGGCGTGATGAGCGCGCGCGAGCAGCGTCAGCTCGCGGCCAAGGTCATGGACGCGCGCTGGTGGGCAACGACATCCACGTGCTCGACCGCCTGTTCTGGGATTCACCGCACACGCTGCGCTACGGCGCAGGCGAGAACCTCCACGGCTACGATGCCATCCGTGCCTTCCGGCAAAGACGCCTGGCAGGCAAGCTCGCACGCGAGGTGACCGCGAAGGCGATCTGCACATGGCTGACCGGCACCGCCGAACGGCGGCCATGCACACTGCTTCGCGGTCGCCGTCGCCGCGCCGGCGCTCAGTTCAGGCGGAGTGCACCCGAAATGTGCGGCGGAAAGATGAACGGTTGCTTCGCCGGGTCGAGGTGGGTGTCGTCGAGGCAGCCAGCGATGGTGCCGGGAGAAAATTGGTCTCGCATCGACAGTGCGAACTGCRCCACGCCTGCGCCGCAGCCGATGTCCTGATCGGCAGTGCCCGGCCACCGTACGAAGCCCCCCTGGACCCGGCCGAAGTGCACGTTGTTGTCGCGATCGAACCAGTACCAGCTTCCGCCGACGACTGTGACGCCGCTGCCGCCGATGCCGGCAACGCCGATGCGGTCGATCTTTGCGGTCCAGCTACCGCCGTTGCCGTTCGTGGTCCAGTGACATGTGGCAGGGGTCGGGACGCCACCGTCACTGGAAAGGTTGTCGACGCCGGCGAAGATCACGCCCTTGGTCAGCAGACCGCCGGCCACGTCAGTGCCGCGCGAGACCTCGTAGCCCGAAAGGCAGGTGTTGAGCGTGCCTTGGGCGAACGCGATGTTTCCGCCGCTGAAAGCGAGGACACCAGCCACGACGGCGCTGCGGCAAACGCCTGCATTTCCAACGAGTTTGGCGGTCATGATGCCACCTCCGCTCGGTCGGTATGACGCCGTGCTCTCCTGCACTCAGCAGTTCGCGAAGGTTGAAAGCGGCCTTCTTCCTTGGCCGCGGCGGCGCGCTTGGTCGTTACCTTGACCGTTTGCACGCCCTCTTCGGTGAAACTCATTAAACCAACGTAGGTGACCATGTCATCTCCTTCGGGTTCGCCATGAGCGGCCGATGCGATCTGCCTCGAACCGACGCGGCCGCCTGACGTCGTTCAAGCTCGTTGACAGTGAAGCGACTTTCGAATCATCGGCAAGGCAGGTTCCGTGATGGAAGCGGACCTAGTCCACTGAACCATTGAAATTGGCTGTGTATGCTCCACCTTGGAAGCATGCACAGAATGAATT
>NZ_JBFUCJ010000013.1:0-81583 GCF_056405295.1 Variovorax sp. P1_H2
CGCTCGAAGGTGTCGGGGCTGTCGACCTTGGTGACATCGCTGATCTGCGCCACATCGAGCTTGGCGGCCACGCGCGGCGCGACGTTCTTGCCGTTGGCGGTCGAGGGGAACAGGATGTGGCTGTAGTTCTTGGCAATGGCCAGCACCTGGGCGGCGACGTTCTCCGCGAGGTTCTCGGCCAGGCTGGGGCTGTCGGCGACGATCACCTTGGAGACGCCCGCGACCTGGGAGGCGGCCTTGCCGGCTTCGGCGGCATTGGCGCCGGCCACCAGCACGTGGACGTCGCCGCTGGCGCAGGCAAGGCCCGCGGTCACGGTGTTGAGGGTCGCCGGCTTGAGCGTGGCGTGGTCGTGTTCGGCAATAACAAGTACGGTCATTCTTTGCTCCAAAAATTCATCTGATCGGTTGGGGACAGAGCTTGCGCTTCGCGCTGCGGTCTGTCCCGCAAGGGCTTCAGAGGACCTTCGCTTCGTTCTTCAGCTTCTCGACGAGAGTGGCCACATCGGGCACCTTGATGCCGGCGCCACGCTTCGGGGGCTCGCTGACCTTCAAGGTCTTCAGCCGCGGCTTGACATCCACGCCCAGKTCCTCAGGCTTCACCACATCGAGCTGCTTCTTCTTCGCCTTCATGATGTTCGGCAGAGTCACGTAGCGCGGCTCGTTCAGGCGCAGGTCGGTGGTGATCACGGCCGGCAGCGAGAGGGAAATCGTCTCCAGGCCGCCGTCGACCTCACGCGTGACCTTGACCTYGTCGCCGTCGATCTCGACCTTSSWSGCRAAGGTGGCTTGCGGCAGGTCGGCCAGCGCCGCCAGCATCTGGCCGGTCTGGTTGGCGTCGTCGTCGATCGCCTGCTTGCCCAGGATGATCAAGGCCGGTTGTTCCTTGTCGACCAGCGCCTTCAAGAGCTTGGCCACCGCCAGCGGCTGCAGYTCTTCGGTCGTCTCGACCAGGATGCCGCGATCCGCACCAATGGCCATCGCGGTGCGCAGGGTTTCCTGGCACTTCGCGTCGCCGCARGACACCGCGATGATCTCGGTGGCCGCGCCCTTTTCCTTCAGGCGCACCGCTTCTTCGACCGCGATCTCGTCGAAGGGGTTCATGCTCATCTTCACGTTGGCAATGTCGACACCGGTGCCGTCGCTCTTCACGCGCACCTTGACGTTGTAGTCGACGACCCGCTTGACGGGGACAAGAATCTTCATGGGTTGGACTCCATTGATTTGAGAAATCGGGGCTTGCAGGCAGCCGGCAATTTTAGGCGCCGGCCTCCGCGAGGACTGTTCATTTCAATCAGGGGGGCTGAGACTCGAAGAAAAAGAACGGTCGTGCTTTTTTGAGATTATAGGCGAGCTGCCGGGGCCGGAGAAGTACCGACAGGTAACGACTCGACGCGGACCACGCGCTGGGGGTACGGAATTTCGATGCCGGCCCGGCGCAGGCCCTCGAGGATCGCGACGTTGATCGCCGAGCGCAGGTTGTCCCTGCCCTTGTCGGGATCGGAGACCCAGAAGTTGAGTGTGAACTCGAGTCCGTCGGGCGCGAAGTTCAGCAGGAAGGCGACCGGCGCCGGGTCCTGCAACACGCGCGGCTGCGCCACCGCCGACTCGCAAAGGATGGTCTGCACCTGCGCCACGTCGCTGTCGTAGCCGACCACGATGCTGGTCGTGACGTTGAACTTGAGATCGGCCAGCGAAAGGTTCTCGACCCGGCTCGTGATCAACGATTCGTTCGGCACGATCGACTCGCGGCCGTTGCCCGCGCGCACCAGCGTGTAGCGGGTCTTGATGTCGGTGATGCGGCCCTCGAAGCCGTCGACCCGCACGTTGTCGCCGATGCGGATCGAGCGCTCGAGCAGAATCACGAAGCCGCTGACATAGTTGGCCGCCAGTTTCTGCAGCCCCAGGCCCAGGCCGACGCCGAGTGCGCCGCCGAGCACCGACAGCGCGGTCAGGTCGACACCGACCGCCGACAGCGCGAACAGCAGGCCGATCAGCAGCAGGAAGGCGCGGATCGCGTTCGACGCAACCTTGCGCATCGAGAGATCGGCCACCGCCTCGCGCAGGATGCGCTTCTCGATGGTGGCCGAGATCCAGAGCGCGATCACCAGCACCAGGCCGGCCGACAGCGTGCCCTCGAGAATGGTGCGCAGGCTCACGCGCGAGCGGCCGAAGGCCAGCGTGATCTCGTCGAGTTCGGCCAGCACCGGCGGCAGCAGGCCGACGATCCAGAGCACGGCGCCGATCCACGCCATCCAGGAAATGGTGCGTTCCACCAGTCGCGCCATCGCCGAGGCCGGAAAGACCGCGCTGAGCACCCGGGCGAAGAAGCGGATCGCCACCAGCGAGACGAACACCGACACCGCGATGCGCAGCACCAGCACCGGCTGGAAGCCGATCACCGCCCGCCGCGCCAGGTCGGTGAACAGCAGCGAAAGAACAGGGAACAGCAGGCCGTCGATGGTGCGCTGGCCGAACCAGATCGAATCCTTCGGCTGGTCGCGCCCGAACCACCGGCACACGGCCCAGGCCACGAGCACGCAGCCGACCAGGATCGCGATCTCGATCCACAGGCCGCGGGCCTGGATCTGGCCCAGCTTCTGGCTGAACTCGCTGAAGTTCATCCCGCTAGAGATCGGCCAGCACGCGCAGGTGCTCCTCGACGCTGCGCGCCAGCGCATCGAGGTTGTAGCCTCCTTCGAGCATCGAGACGATGCGGCCCTTGGCGTGCCGGCGCGCCACGTCGACCACGCGGCCGGTGATCCAGCCGAAGTCGTGCTCGTTCAGCCGCAGCTGGCCCAGGTCGTCGTCGCGATGGGCATCGAAGCCGGCGCTGACGAAGATCATCTGCGGCTTGAATTCCTCCAGCCGCGGCATCCAGCAGGCCTCGATCAGCTCGCGCACGTCCATGCCCTTGGTGTAGGCCGGCACCGGCAGGTTGAGCATGTTCGGCGCCGGGTGATCGGTGCCGCTGTACGGATAGAACGGATGCTGGAAGATGCCGACCATCAGCACCCGCGGGTCGTTGCTGAGGATGTCCTCGGTGCCGTTGCCGTGGTGGACGTCGAAGTCGACCACCGCCACCCGCTCGAGCCCGTGTTCCTCGATCGCATGGCGCACCGCGATCGCGATATTGTTGAAGAAACAGAAACCCATCGCCTTGTCGCGGCAGGCGTGGTGGCCGGGCGGGCGCACCGCGCAGAAGGCGTTGTCGACGGCCCCGGCGATCACGGCGTCGGTGGCCGCGATGGCGGCACCGGCGGCGCGCCGGGCGGCCAGCAGCGTGAAGCGGGTGAGCGAGGTGTCGGGATCGATCTGCGCATGATCGGGGCCGCCGGCCGGCGCATCCTCGACCAGGCGCTGGCTCAGGGCCTCGAGATGCTCCATGTGGGCCACGCTGTGCGCCCGCGTGATCTGCGGCAAGGTGGCCAGCGGCACCTCGATCCGCTCCAGGGCGTCGCCGACGCCGGTGACCAGAAGGCGATCCTCGATCGCATCGAGCCGCGCGGGGCATTCGGGATGGCCCGGCCCCATGTCGTGCTTCCAGCAATCGCGGTGTGTGAAATAGCCGGTTTTACCCATGGATCGAATCACGTCGTACCCCCATGCGGCATGGGCCCGCCGGGCTTTACGGTATTGTTTGCATATGGATACAAAAATGGACGTCGCCGCGAAGCTCGCCAGTTTGCTCGGCCAGCTTAACACGGTGATCGTGGGCAAAGAGGCGCAGGTGCGCGATTGCGTGGCCTGCCTGCTGGCCGGCGGCCACCTGCTGATCGAGGACGTGCCCGGGGTCGGCAAGACCACCCTGGCACACGCGCTGTCGCACACCTTCGGGCTGCATTTCTCGCGCGTTCAGTTCACCGCCGACCTGATGCCGGGCGACCTCTCGGGCGTCGCGATCTACGACCGCGGCCAGCAGGCCTTCGTGTTCCACCCGGGCCCGATCTTCGCCCAGGTGCTGCTGGCCGACGAGATCAACCGCGCCAGCCCCAAGACCCAGAGCGCGCTGCTGGAGGCGATGGAAGAGAAGCAGGTCACGGTCGAGGGCGAGACCCGGCCGCTGCCGACGCCCTTCTTCGTCATCGCGACCCAGAACCCGCACGACCAGCTCGGCACCTTCGCCCTGCCCGAGTCGCAGCTCGACCGCTTCCTGATGCGCATCTCGCTCGGCTACCCCGACCGCGCGGCCGAACGCGAGCTGCTCGCGGGCGCCGACCGGCGCGAGATGCTGGCCGGACTGCCGGCGCTGCTGACCGCCGGCGAGCTGACGGCGCTGCAGCAGCGGGTGCTGCAGGTCCACGCCTCCGAGCCGCTGCTGAGCTACCTGCAGGACCTGATGGCCGCCACCCGCTCGGGCCGCTGGTTCCTGCAGGGCCTCTCGCCGCGCGCGGGCATCGCGGTGCTGCGCGCGGCCAAGGCGCAGGCGCTGCTGGCCAATCGCGACTACGTGGCGCCGGACGATGTCCAGGCGGTGCTGCCGCAGACCATCGCGCACCGGCTCACGCCGGTCGGCGATGCCGGCCGCGGCGCGGTCGAGCAGGTGCGCGCCATGATCGCGGCGGTGCCGCTGCCGTGAAGGCACCGGCGCCCGCCCGCGCCTGGCTCGCCGAGCGCCACGCGCCCTTGCGCCAGCGTATCGATCGCTGGTTCCTGACGCGGCGCCCGCCCTCGGATGCGCTCGAGCTGACGCAGCGCAATGTCTACATCGTGCCGACCCGGGCCGGCTGGATGCTGGCGGCCACGCTGCTGCTGCTGCTGGTCGCGTCGATCAACTACCAGCTCAATCTCGGCTACCTGCTGACCTTCCTGCTGGCCGGCAGCGTGGCGGTCGGCATGTATGTGTGCCATGCCACGCTGCGCGGCCTGGCGCTGCACCTGCTGGCGCCCGAGCCGCGCTATGCCGGGGCCGCCGCGGTGTTCCGCGTGGTGCTCGACAACGCGCGCCGCAGCACGCGCTACGGCATCGGCCTCGCGGTACACCGCAGCGGCCAGTGGGCCTGGTGCGACGTACCGGCCGAAGGCAGCGCCACGGTCGAGGTGGCCTTCAGGCCCGAGCGCCGCGGCCTGCACCCGGTTCCGACGCTGACCGCGGAAACCCGCTTTCCGCTCGGCACATTTCGGGTCTGGACCGTGTGGCGGCCGGCCTCGAAGGTGCTGGTCTATCCGGCGCCCGAGGCCCATCCGCCGCCGCTGCCCGCCGGCGAACCGCTGGCCGGCCAGGCCGCGTCGGCCGCGCTGCGCGCCCACCCCTCCGGCGAATACGACGGGGTGCGCGCCTATCGCCGCGGCGATCCCTTGAAGCGGGTGGTCTGGAAGCGTGCGGCGCAGGCGCAGGCCATGGGATCCGACGATCTCGTGAGCCGGGATACGCAGCAGGTGCAGCGGCAGGAACTCTGGCTCGACGCCCAGGCCGCGGGACTGCCGGATCAGGAAGCACGGATCTCCCGGCTCTGCGCCTGGGTGTTGATGGCGGACCGACTGGGCGTCGACTATGGCCTGCGCATGGCCGGCCGCGCGGTGGCACCGTCGCAGGGCGAAGCGCACAAGCGGCAATGCCTGGAGCTGCTCGCCCTATGCTGAGCGCCAGGCTGCAGGCCCTGCCCCGCGATGCCAGGGACACCCTCTTCCTGCTGGGTGTCATCGGCCTCATCCTGCTGCCGCAGGCGCCCAACCTGCCGTGGTGGTGCAGCGCGCTGRCCGCCATCGTGCTGCTGTGGCGCGGCACGCTGGCGGTGCAGGGCCGCCCGCTGCCCGGCAAGGGCTGGCGCATCGCCCTGCTCGCCCTGACGCTGGTCGCGACCTACCTGACCCATCGCACGCTGCTGGGCCGCGATGCCGGCGTGACGCTGGTGGTCATCCTGCTGGCGCTGAAGACGCTGGAGCTGCGGGCCCGGCGCGATGCCTTCGTGATCTTCTTCCTGGGCTTCTTCACGATGCTCACGAACTTCTTCTATTCGCAATCGCTCGCGACCGCCTTCGCGATGCTGCTGGCGCTGCTGGGCCTGCTGACCGCGCTGGTCAACGCCCACATGCCGGTGGGCAGGCCGCCGCTGGCGCAGGCCGCGCGCACCGCCGGATGGATGGCGATGCTGGGCGCGCCGATCATGCTGGTGCTGTTCCTTCTGTTCCCGCGCATGGCGCCGCTGTGGGGCACGCCGAACGACRCCATGACCGGGCGCACCGGGCTGTCGAGCACGATGCGCGTCGGCACCATGGCCGCGCTCGCGCTCGACGACGGCATCGCGGCGCGCATCAAGTTCGACGACGGCCGCGTGCCGCCCCGCACGACGCTCTATTTCCGCGGCCCGGTGCTGTCGCAGTTCGACGGCCGCGAATGGACCGCACCGCCGCCCTTCTCGCGCAGCCTCCTGCCGCGGGACCTGCGGGTGCGCGGCCCGTCGGTCGGCTACGAAGTCACCCTGGAACCCGCGAACCGCCCCTGGGTGCTGACGCTCGACGCCACGCCGACCCGGCCCGAGCTGCCTGGTTACGAACTGTTCGGGACCCCGGAGCTTCAATGGATCGCCAACCGGCCGATCGGCGACTTGGTGCGTTTCCGGGCCGAAAGCTTCACCCAGTTCGAGAGCGGCCCGACGCGCCGTACGGCCGCGCTCCAGGCCTACGTCGCCCTGCCGCCGGGCTCGAACCCGCGCACGGTGGCGCTGGCGGCGCAGATGCGAGCCGATCCGGCGCTGGCCGGTGCCGCCACGCCGGCCCTGGTGCAGAACGTGCTGCAGCGCTTGCGCACCGGTGGCTACGCCTACACGCTGGAGCCCGGCCTCTACGGCGACGACACCGCCGACGAGTTCTGGTTCGACCGCAAGGCAGGATTCTGCGAGCACATCGCCTCGGCCTTCGTGGTGCTGATGCGCGCGCTCGACATTCCGGCCCGCATCGTCACGGGCTACCAGGGCGGCGAGATCAACGGCGTCGACAACTTCTGGGTGCTGCGCAACAGCGACGCCCATGCGTGGGCCGAGGTCTGGCAGGCCGGCGTCGGCTGGGCGCGGGTCGATCCGACCGGCGCGATCTCGCCCGACCGGGTCGGCCAGTTCCGCCGGCTGGCACCGCAGCCCGGCCTCATCGCCGGCGCGATCGGCGCCATGAATCCGACCCTGTCGCAGAACCTGCGCGCCGCCTGGGAGGCCGTCAATAACGGCTGGAACCAGTGGGTGCTCAACTACACGCAGAGCCGGCAGCTGGACCTGCTCAAGACCCTCGGCTTCGAGGCCCCCAGCCTGCAGGACCTGGTACTGGTGCTGCTCGCGCTGCTGGTGGTCGCGAGCCTGGCGGGTGCCGGCTGGACGCTCTGGGAGCGCAGCCAGCACGACCCCTGGCTGCGGCTGCTGGGCCGGGCCCGCGCGCGGCTGCAGCGAGCCGGCATCGCAGTGCCCGTCGGCGCTTCG
Organism: Variovorax sp. P1_H2; assembly: GCF_056405295.1. NCBI lineage: Bacteria > Pseudomonadati > Pseudomonadota > Betaproteobacteria > Burkholderiales > Comamonadaceae > Variovorax > Variovorax sp. P1_H2. Next base: position 7,407 of record NZ_JBFUCJ010000013.1, read on the forward strand.
CCGCGCCAGATGGCAGCCTGCCTGTCGGAGCGCTTCGGCAGCGGCGCGGAGCCGGCGCGGCAATGGCTGCTGCGCCTCGAGGCGCAGCGCTATGCAAGAGCCCCGGCCGAGGCGCTGTCGAGCCTGCGCCGCGAATTTCGCCGGCTTGCATGGCCGCGCTGAAACCACTTGTGTCGGTTCGGGACAGGGGCCGCGCCGGCGGCACAATCGACGCGATGCGACGCCTTCTCCTCAACGCCCTGCCGGCCTTCCTCCTGGCAGCCACCTTCCTCGCGGCGGCGCCCGCCGCGGCCCAGGCTGCGAAGGACAAGCGCAGCGCCACGGTGCGCGGCGGCATTCCCTACGCCACGCGCCCCGACGCCATGCAGTTCGCCGACGAGGTGGCGGCACGGCGCGACCTCGACCCCGCCTGGGTACGGGCGACCATCGGCAATGCGCGGCAGTTGCCCCACGTGCCGCAGCTGATGCTGCCCGCGACGAGCGGCACGCCGAAGAACTGGCAGGTCTATCGCAGCCGCTTCATCGACCCGGTCCGCATCGCCGCCGGCATGCGTTTCTGGCGCGACAACGCCGCAACCCTGGCGCGGGCCGAGGCAAGCTACGGCGTGCCGCCCGAGATCATCGTCGGCATCGTCGGCGTCGAGACCATCTATGGCCGCAACATGGGCAGCTTCCGCGTCATCGACGCCCTCGCCACGCTGGCCTTCGACTTCCCGCAGGCGCATCCGCGCGCGGCCGAGCGCCAGGCCTTCTTCCGCGGCGAACTCGAGAGTTTCCTGAGCACCGAGAGCCGTACCGCCGAAGACCCGATGGTGCCGCTGGGCAGCTACGCCGGCGCCATGGGCATGCCGCAGTTCATGCCGAGCAGCATCGCGAAATACGCGGTGGACTTCGACGGCGACGGACGCATCGACCTGGTCCACAACCCGGCCGACGTGATCGGCTCCGTGGCGAGCTATTTCAAGGCCTTCGGCTGGCAGCCGGGATTGCCGCCGATCTTCCCGGTGAGCTTCGACGAATCCCGGCTCCTGAAGTCGGTGCTGCTGGCGCCGGACATCGTGCCGACCTTCAGCGTCGATGCCTTTGTCGCCGGCGGCGCGGTGCTCCAGGGCGAGGCGCTCAGGCACCCCGGCCTGCTGGCACTGGTCGAGCTGCAGAACGGCTACGACGCGCCGAGCTACGTCGCCGGCACCCGCAACTTCTACGTCATCACGCGCTACAACTGGAGCAGCTACTACGCGATGTCGGTGATCGATCTGGGTCGCGAAGTGCGGGCGGCGATGGAGCAGTGATGGACACCGCAGCGCTGCGCAGGTCATGGGCCGACGCGTGGCACGACCTCGGCGTGGACGCCCCGGACGACGCGCTCTTCGACCGCTTGCTGGCGCGCTACGACGAGCCGCAGCGCGCCTACCACGCGCGCCAGCACCTGGCCGAGTGCCTGCTGCACTTCGAGCGCGAGCGCAGCCAGGCCGGGCGCCCCGGCGAGGTCGCGCTGGCGCTCTGCTTCCACGACGCCGTCTACGACATCGGCCGGCACGACAACGAGGCGCGCAGCGCCGACTGGGCGCGGCGCGCACTGCGCGACGCCGGCGCCGCGCCCGAGGCTGCCGAGCGCGTGCATGCGCTCGTGATGGCCACGCGCCACGAGGCCGTGCCGGAAGGCAAGGATGCGCAGCTGCTGGTCGACATCGACCTCGCGATCCTCGGCGCCCCGCCCGAGCGCTTCGCCGAGTACGAGCGGCAGATCCGCATCGAGTACGCGCACATCCCGCCCGAGGTCTTCGAACCGCGGCGGCGCGAGATCCTGGGCCGCTTCCTGGCCCGCGAGCCGCTGTATCGGACCGCGTCGCTGCGCCAGCTGCTGGAAGCCGCGGCGCGCCGCAATCTCCAGCAGGCGCTCAACTGAGCGCCGCGGGCTTCAGCGCACTTTTCCTTCTTTCCAGGCCGTCAGCAGCTTGTCGTAGTCGATGGTCTCGCCCTTCGGCTTCTCGTTCGCGAGCTTCTTCCACGGCGCGTGCTCGTCGCTCAGCATCTTGGCCGGGTCGCCCTTCGGCGCCAGCTTGGGCGCGCACTTGGCCATGCCGGCGCGCTCCAGGCGGCCCATCACGTTGTCCATCTCCTCGGCCAGGTTGTCCATCGCCTTCTGCGGCGCCTTCTCGCCCGTGACCGCCTCGGCCACGTTCTTCCACCACAACTGCGCCAGCTTCGGGTAGTCGGGCACGTTGGTGCCGGTCGGCGTCCAGGCCACCCGCGCCGGGCTGCGGTAGAACTCGATCAGCCCGCCGTACTTGTTGGCGTTCTGCGTGAAGTACTCGTGGCGGATGTCGCTCTCGCGGATGAAGGTCAGGCCCACCACGCTCTTCTTGGCCGAGACGGTCTTGGAAGTGACGAACTGGGCATAGAGCCAGGCCGCCGCTGTCTTGTTGGGGTCATGGGCCTTGAAGAAGGTCCACGAGCCGACGTCCTGGTAGCCGTTCTGCATGCCCTGCTTCCAGTACGGGCCGTTCGGGCCGGGCGCCATGCGCCACTTCGGCGAGCCGTCCGCGTTGACCACCGGCAGCCCGGGCTTGGTCATGTCGGCCGTGAAAGCGGTGTACCAGAAGATCTGTTGCGCAATCTGTCCCTGCGCGGGCACCGGCCCGGCCTCGCCGAAGGTCATCCCGGTGGCCTCCTTGGGCGCGTACTTCTTCATCCAGTCGATGTACTTGGTAAGCGCGTAGACCGCAGCCGGCGAATTGGTCGCGCCGCCGCGCGCCACCGAGGCGCCGACCGGCGTGCACTTGTCGGCCGCCACCTTGATGCCCCACTCGTCGACCGGCATGCCGTTCGGGATGCCCTTGTCGGCCGTGCCAGCCATCGAGAGCCAGGCATCGGTGAAGCGCCAGCCCAGCGACGGGTCCTTCTTGCCGTAGTCCATGTGGCCGTAGATCGGCTTGCCGTCGATGGTCTTGACGTCGGCCGTGAAGAACTCGGCGATGTCCTCGTAGGCGCTCCAGTTGAGCGGCACGCCGAGGTCGTAGCCGTACTTGGCCTTGAACTTGTCCTGCAGGTCCTTGCGCGCGAACAGGTCGGCGCGGAACCAGTAGAGATTGGCGAACTGCTGGTCGGGCAGCTGGTAGAGCTGGCCGTCGGGCGCCGTCGTGAAGCTGGTGCCGATGAAGTCCTTCACGTCGAGCCCCGGATTGGTCCATTCCTTGCCGGCGCCCGCCATGTACTCGGTCAGCGACATGATCTTGCCGTAGCGGTAGTGGGTGCCGATCAGGTCGGAGTCGGAGATCCAGCCGTCATAGATCGACTTGCCCGACTGCATCGAGGTCTGCAGCTTTTCGACCACGTCGCCTTCCTGGATGATGTCGTGCTTGACCTTGATGCCGGTGATTTCCTCGAAGGCCTTGGTCAGCGTCTTCGATTCGTACTCGTGCGTGGTGATGGTCTCCGACACCACCGCGACCTCTTTCACGCCCTTGTCCTGCAGCTTCTTCGCGGCGTCGATGAACCACTTCATTTCGGCCGCCTGCTGCTCCTTGCTGAGGGTCGACGGCTGGAACTCGCTGTCGATCCATTTCTTGGCCTCCGCCTCCCCGCCCCATGCGCTCTGCAAGGCGAAAGTCGCCGCTGCCAGAGCCATTGCTGTGTAGCGAATCTTCATGGTTGTCTCCTCGATGGCGCTTCCCGGTTCTTTCGGAGCCGGCCCCGGGAAAGCGGAGGGCCGGTCCGATGGACAAAAAAAAAAGACTCAGCCCTTTCGCATGATCAGCGCAAGCACGCCCATCGAAAGGACGAAGCTGATCCAGATCGATGGTTCGGCCTCGAGGCCGAACCACTCCTGGAACCTGCCGGCCAGGCCGATGAAGATCAGGTTGACGTAGGCCGCGGTCAGCAAGCCGATGAAGAGCCGGTCGCCGCGCGTGGTCTCCAGCGGCAGCCAGCCGCGCCGCAGCGTGGTTGGCGACTTGAGCTCCCACACGGTCATGCCGACCAGCATCAGCGCGATGCAGGTGAAGAAGACGGCCACCGGGGTGGTCCAGACCATCCAGTCGAACATGATCAGACCCTCCCCATCGCGAAGCCCTTCGCGATGTAGTGCCGCACGAACCAGATCACGATCGCGCCGGGCACGATGGTCAGCACGCCGGCGGCCGCCAGCGTGGCCCAGTCCATGCCCGAGGCGCTCACGGTGCGCGTCATGGTCGCCACGATCGGCTTGGCGTTGACGCTGGTCAGCGTGCGCGCCAGCAGCAGCTCGACCCAGCTGAACATGAAGCAGAAGAAGGCCGCGACGCCGACGCCGGCCTTGATGAGCGGCAGGAACAGCGTGAGGAAGAAGCGCGGGAACGAGTAGCCGTCGATGTAGGCGGTCTCGTCGATCTCGCGCGGGATGCCGCTCATGAAGCCTTCGAGGATCCAGACCGCCAGCGGCACGTTGAACAGCAGGTGCGCCAGCGCCACGCCCAGGTGCGTGTCCATCAGTCCGACGGTCGAATAGAGCTGGAAGAAAGGCAGCAGGAAGACCGCCGGCGGCGTCATGCGGTTGGTCAGCAGCCAGAAGAACACATGCTTGTCGCCGAGGAAGGTGTAGCGAGAGAAGGCATAGGCCGCCGGCAGCGCCACCGTGAGCGAGATCACGGTGTTGATGCCGACGTAGATCAGGCTGTTGATGTAGCCCGAGTACCAGGACTCGTCGGTGAAGATGCGCCTGTAGTTCTCCCAGGTGAAGCTCTGCGGGAAGAACGAGAAGCTCGACAGGATCTCCTCGTTGGTCTTGAAGCTCATGTTGACCATCCAGTAGATGGGCAGCAGCGCGAACACCAGGTAGAGCAGCAGGAAGACGCTGCGCTTGCGGAAGCGGCGCTCGTTCATTTCTCTTCCTCCACCTCGAGCGTGCCGACACGCAGCATCCAGTTGTAAAGCACGAAGCACAGCAGCAGGATGATCAGGAAGTAGATCAGCGAGAACGCCGCCGCCGGGCCCAGGTCGAACTGCCCCACCGCCTTCTGCGTCAGGTACTGGCTCAGGAAGGTGGTCGCATTGCCGGGCCCGCCGCCGGTCAGCACGAAGGGCTCGGTGTAGATCATGAAGCTGTCCATGAAGCGCAGCAGCACCGCGATCACCAGCACGCCGCGCATCTTCGGCAGCTGGATATAGCGGAACACCGCGAACTTGCTGGCGCCGTCGATGCGCGCCGCCTGGTAGTAGGCGTCGGGGATCGAGCGCAGGCCGGCGAAGCACAGCAGCGCCACCAGCGGCGTCCAGTGCCAGACGTCCATCAGCAGCACGGTCAACCAGGCATCGCGCGCGTTGCCGGTGTAGCTGTAGTCGATGCCCAGCTTCTGCAGCGTGTAGCCGAAGAGCCCGATGTCGGCGCGGCCGAAGATCTGCCAGATGGTGCCGACCACGTTCCATGGGATCAGCAGCGACAGCGCCACCACCACCAGCACCGCCGAGGCCTTCCAGCCGGTGGCCGGCATCGACAGCGCCAGGCAGATGCCGAGCGGGATCTCGACCACCAGCACCGCGATCGAGAAGCCGAGCTGCCGCCCGAGCGCCGCATGCAGCTCGTCGTCGCGCATCACGGCGGCGAACCACTCGGTGCCGACGAAGACCCGGCGCTCGGGCGAGATGATGTCCTGCACCGAATAGTTGACCACCGTCATCAAGGGCACGATGGCCGAGAAGGCGACGCACAGCAGCACCGGCAGCACCAGCCACCACGCCTTCTGGTTCAGCGGTTTGTTGTAGCCGTTCATTGAAGCACCTCCATGCTTCGCATTGCGGTGCGAGCTTGCTTGGGGCGGCCCGGCGCTGCGCTCATACGAGTTCCTCGTCGCGGTAGAAGCAGCTCTTGCGGCCCAGCACCTGCAGCCAGACGGTGGCGCCGGGCGCCGGCACCGTGGCATCCGATGCCAGCCGGGCCTTGACGGCGCTCTCGCCGGCCCGGGCGCTCAGCATCAGGTGGGTGCCGACGTCCTGCACCTGCGTCAGGGTGGCGGGCACCGCGCCCGGCGCGTTGGCCTCGACCAGCGCCACGTACTCGGGCCGGATGCCGAGCTTGAGCGCGCCCTCGGGCAGCTCGCGGGTCGCCGCCAGACGCGTGCCCGCGATCTCGAGCGTGCCGCCGGCACTGCGCACCGGCAGGAAGTTCATCCCCGGCGAACCGATGAAATGGCCGACGAAGGTATGGGCCGGCCGCTCGAACAAGGCCTCGGCGCTGCCGATCTGCACCGCCTTGCCGCGCGTCATCACGACCACTTCCTCGGCGAAGGTCAGCGCCTCGACCTGGTCGTGCGTGACGTAGATCAGGGTCAGCTTGAGCTCGCGGTGGATCTGCTTGAGCTTGCGCCGCAGCTGCCACTTGAGATGCGGGTCGATCACGGTCAGCGGCTCGTCGAAGAGCACCGCGGAGACGTCGCTGCGCACCAGGCCGCGCCCGAGCGAAATCTTCTGCTTGGCATCGGCTGCGAGGCCGGCCGCACGCTGGTTGAGCTGGCCGCTCATGTCGAGCATCTCGGCGATCTCGCCGACGCGCCTGCGGATCTGCTCGGCGGGCATGTTGCGGTTGCGCAGCGGAAACGCGAGGTTCTGCGCCACGGTCATGGTGTCGTAGATCACCGGGAACTGGAACACCTGCGCGATGTTGCGCTGCTGCGGGGTCTCCAGCGTCACGTCGCGGCCGTTGAACTTGACGCTGCCCTTCGACGGCGCCAGCAGGCCCGAGATGATGTTGAGCATCGTGGTCTTGCCGCAGCCCGAGGGGCCGAGCAAGGCATAGGCGCCGCCGTCGCGAAAGCTCATCTTGAGCGGCAGCAGCGCGTAGTCGCTCTCCTGCACCGGGTTCGGGCGGTAGGCATGGGCCAGGTCCAGGTCGATGCGTGCCATGTCAGCCTTTCCTGCGCCATTGCGGCGCGACCGCGAGCCGCTCGCCGCTGTCGAACGCATAGGCTTGCGATGCGCTGAAATACAGCGTGATCGCCGCGCCGAGTTCGAAGCGGTGCACGCCGGTCAGTTGCGCGACCAGTTCGCCCACCAGCGTCTCAACGTGGACGAAGGTGTCGGATCCGGAAATCTCGGCCAGTTCGACCTTGCCGGGCAAAGCCAAGTCGCCCTCGCCCGCGCCGACGTTGAGCGCGCTGGCGCGCAGGCCGACCGTGACCGTGCCGTCGACCCCGGCCGGAAGGTTCAGCGGCAGCAGCGGGCCGCCCTCCAGCTGCACGCCGCCGGCGACCACGCGCCCGGCCATCAGGTTCATCGGCGGGTCGCTGAAGGCGCGCGCCACCCGCAGCGATTGCGGCGCGTGGAACACCTCGGCGGTCGGCCCGTACTGCAGCAGTTCGCCGGCATCCATCACGGCCGTGTAGCCGCCCAGCAGCAGCGCCTCGCCGGGCTCGGTGGTGGCATAGACGACGGTCGAGTCGCCGCTCGCGAAAAGCTGGGTGAGCTCTTCGCGCAGGCCCTCGCGCAGCTTGTAGTCGAGGTTCACCAGCGGCTCGTCGAGCAGCATCAGCGGCGCGTTCTTGGCCAGCGCACGGGCCAGCGCCACCCGTTGCTGCTGCCCACCCGAGAGCTCGGCCGGATAGCGGTCGAGGAACATGCCGATGTGCAGCCGGTCGGCCAGTTCGCGCACCCGCGCCTCGATGTTCTTCTCGCCCCGCAGGCGCAGCGGCGAGGCGATGTTGTCGGCCACCTTCAGCGACGGATAGTTGATGAACTGCTGGTAGACCATCGCCACGTTGCGTTCGCGCACGGGCACGCCCGTCACGTCCTTGCCGTCGACCCGCACCTGCCCCTCGGTCGGCGCGTCGAGCCCGGCCATCAGGCGCATCAGGCTGGTCTTGCCGGCCTGCGTGGCGCCCAGCAGCACCGTCACCGCGCCGCTTTTCGGCGCGATGCTCTGCGGGTAGAGCCAGGTCTGCGGACCCGACTTCTTGGTGACGCGATCGAGTGTCAGCTGCATGGGGCTCCTTCCTTCGAACGGGCATGCCGCTGCATCCAGGCGCTCACCTGGCCGCGCTGCTGCGGCGTGAATCGCAGGCCGAGCTTGGAGCGGCGCCACAGCACGTCGTCGCCGCTGCAGGCCCATTCCTGCGCGCGCAGATAGTCGAGCTCGCGCTCGTGCAGGCCGGGCGCCACCGCCGGCCCCAGGTCGGCCATCGAGGCGGCGTCGCCGAGCACTTCGGAGATTCGCGCGCCGTAGGCCCGCGCCAGGCGGCGCGCCAGCGCGAGCTCCAGCCACGGATGCCGCGCCTGCACCGCCGCCACGAAGCGCGCGAAATCGTTGTCGGGCCGCGTACTGCGCGTGGTGGCGCCGATCCAGCCCGACAGGTCGCCGCCGGCCATGAAGGCGCCATCGGTCCAGGCGGCGCGGGTCTCGCCCAGCATCCGCCCCACTTCGTCGGCCGCGTCCTCGGCCAGCTTGCGGAAGGTGGTGATCTTGCCGCCCCACACCGACAGCAGCGGCGCCGCCGCGGTGTTGGTTTCGAGCAGGTAGTCGCGCGTCACGGCCGACGGATCGCCCGATGCATCGTCGAGCAGCGGCCGCACGCCGGAGTAGGTCCAGACCACGTCCGAGGGCCTCACGGGCTGGGCGAAATAGCGGCTGGCCTGGGCGCAGAGGTAGTCGATCTCGTCCTCGGCGATGTGCGCGGCACCCGGGTCGTCGCCTTGCAGTTCGATGTCGGTGGTGCCGATCAGCGTGAAGTCGTCCTGGTAGGGGATCGCGAAGATGATCCGCTTGTCGGGGTTCTGGAAGATGTAGGCGTGGTCGTGGCCGAAGAGCCGCGGCACCACGATGTGGCTGCCCTTGACCAGCCGCAGGTGCCGGGTCGCCAGCGCCTCGCCGTGCACCGGGTGCGCCACGCCGCGCAGGAAGGCCTCGGCCCATGGCCCGGCGGCGTTCACCACCGCCCGGGCGCGCACCGTGCGCCGGCCGTCGGGGCCTTCGAGCACGGCAGTCCAGCCGTCGACGCTGCGCTGCGCATGCACGCAGCGGGTGCGCGTCAGCACCTCGGCACCACGGGCGCGGGCGTCGATCGCGTTCAGCACCACCAGGCGCGCATCGTCGACCCAGCCATCCGAATAGACGAAGCCGCGTTTGAACTCGGGCTTGAGCGGCGCGCCGGCCTCGTGCCGGCGCAGGTCGATCGTGCGCGAGCCCGGCAGCACCTCGCGCTTCGCCAGGTGGTCGTACAGGAACAGGCCGATGCGGATCATCCAGGCCGGCCGCATCGACGGGTCGTGCGGCATCACGAAGCGCAGCGGCCACATGATGTGCGGCGCACTCTTGAGCAGCACCTCGCGCTCCTGCAGCGCCTTGCGCACCAGCGAGAACTCGTAGTACTCGAGGTAGCGCAGGCCGCCGTGGATCAGCTTGGTCGACGACGACGAGGTGTGCGCAGCCAGGTCKTCCTTCTCGCACAGCAGCACGCGCCAGCCACGGCCCGCGAGATCGCGCGCGATGCCGCAGCCGTTGATGCCGCCGCCGACGATGAGAACATCGCAGTCGGCGGCGAAGGCGTTCGGTGTCGAGGCGGTGGCGCTCACGGAAGTGGCTTCAGGTGCGATGTGATTGACTTCACGAACAATTGCTGTTTCGCTTTCGAATCTTTTCATTTTGGTTCCTTACGGCGCGATTTTCCTAGTCGTTAACCCTGAAGTCCATTCGTTTTAGTTCGTTCTAAAGTAGGGCGCGCTGCTTTTCCCATTCCCCGTGAATTCCAACCCCCGCCAGCTCAAGCTGCTCAACACCGTCCGCTCACGCGGCTCGGTCACCGTCGAGCAGTTGGCCGAGATGCTCGGCGTGACGCTCCAGACCGTGCGCCGCGACGTCCAGCGGCTGGCCGACGAGGGCCTGCTGACGCGCTTCCACGGCGGCGTGCGGGTGCCAAGCTCGACCACCGAGAACATCGGCTACCGGCAACGCGAGAACCTGCATGCCGAAGGCAAGGCGCGGATCGCGCGGGCGGTGGCGGCGCGGGTGCCCAACGACTGCTCGCTGATCCTCAACATCGGCACCACCACCGAAGCGATCGCCAAGGCGCTGCTGCGCCACACCGGGCTGCGCGTGATCACCAACAACCTCAATGTGGCCAGCATCCTGAGCGACAACCCGTCTTGCGAGGTGATCGTCGCGGGCGGCTCGGTACGGCTGCGCGACCGCGCCATCGTGGGCGAGGCGACGGTCGACTTCATCCGCCAGTTCAAGGTCGACATCGCGCTGATCGGCGTCTCGAGCATCGAGGACGACGGCACCTTGCGCGACTTCGACCTGCGGGAGGTGAAGGTGGCGCAAACCATCATCGCGCAGGCGCGCGAGGTCTGGCTGGCGGCGGACGCCAGCAAGTTCAACCGGCCGGCGATGATCGAGCTGGCAAAGCTGTCGCAGATCGACTGCCTGTTCACCGATGCCGAGCCGCCGCCGCCCTTCCCCGAGCTTCTAGCGCGCGCCCAGGTGCGCTGCGAGATCGCACGCGACACCTGAAGGATTCCTGCCATGACCTACCTGCTCGCCCTCGACCAGGGCACGTCGAGCTCACGCAGCATCGTCTTCGACGGCGACGGCCGCGTCGTCGCCATCGCCCAACGGGAGCTGACGCAGATCTACCCGCGGCCCGGCTGGGTCGAGCACGATCCGATGGAGATCTGGACGAGCCAGCTGGCCACCGCCCGCGAGGTGCTGTCGAAGTCAGGCATGGCCGCCGCGGACATCCACGCGGTCGGCATCACGAACCAGCGCGAGACCACCCTGCTGTGGAACCGCAAGACCGGCCAGCCGGTGCATCACGCGATCGTCTGGCAGGACCGCCGCGCCGAGCCGCTGTGCGCGCGGCTGCGCGAGGATGGCATGGCCGACGCGATCCGCGAGAAGACCGGACTCGTGATCGACGCCTACTTCTCGGCCACCAAGCTGCGCTGGCTGCTGGACAACGTGCCCGGCGCGCGGGCTGCGGCCGAGCGCGGCGAGCTGGCCTTCGGCACGGTCGACAGCTGGCTGATCTGGCAGCTGACCGGTGGCAAGGTGCACGCGACCGACGTCAGCAACGCCTCGCGCACGATGCTGTTCAACGTGCACCGCAACGCCTGGGATGCCGAGTTGCTGAAGGCGCTCGACATCCCGGCCTCGCTGATGCCCGCGGTCAGGCCCTCGAGCGCGCATTTCGCCGACATCGATGCGGCCCTGCTCGGGCGCAGCCTGCCGATCGGTGGCGTCGCAGGCGACCAGCAGAGCGCGCTGTTCGGCCAGGCCTGCTTCGAGKCCGGCATGGCGAAGAACACCTACGGCACCGGCTGCTTCCTGCTGATGCACACGGGCGGGGCCTTCCAACCCTCGCACAACGGCCTGCTGGTGACCAGCGCGGCGCAGACCAGCGCCACGCCGCAGTTCGCGATGGAAGGCAGCGTCTTCGTCGGCGGCGCGGTGGTGCAGTGGCTGCGCGACGGCCTCAAGGCGATCCAGGGCAGCGCCGAAGTGCAGGCGCTGGCCGAGAGCGTGCCCGATGCCGGCGGCGTGATGATGGTGCCGGCCTTCACCGGGCTCGGCGCGCCCTACTGGGACGCCGATGCGCGCGGCATCATCACCGGCCTGACGCGCGGCACCACGGTCGCCCACATCGCGCGCGCGGCGCTGGAGAGCATCGCCTACCAGAGCGCCGCGCTGCTGCAGGCGATGAGCCGCGACGCGATGGCCGCGGGCGGCGCGCCGGTGGCGGAATTGCGGGTGGACGGCGGGGCCTGCGTCAACGACCTGCTGATGCAGTTCCAGGCGGATCTGCTGGGGATTCCCGTGGTGCGGCCCGAGGTCACCGAGACCACGGCGCTGGGGGCTGCCTACTTGGCGGGGCTGTCGACCGGGGTCTACAGCGACGTGGGGCAGTTGTCGAAACTGTGGCGGATCGAGAGGCGGTTCATGCCGACGATCGGGCGACCACAGGCCGAGGAATCGATGGCCCGCTGGGAGCGCGCGGTGCGTCAGGCCACTGCGGCCTGACAGGGCCGCGCATCAACGGCCTCAGTGCCCAGGCACCAAAAAGTCCTGGCTGATCCGCCACCCCAGTTCGTTCACCCGATCGAGGAACTGCGTCAGGTAGGCATGCAGCCCGGTCGCGAGGATCTCGTCGACCCGTGCGTACTGCAGGTCGGCCAAGAGCTTGCCGGCTCGGCGTTGCGTTTCGGCGCTCTGCTCGTTCTTGACCATGTCGAGGTTGTCGACCACCTCGCGCAGGCTCGCGTGCAGCGAACGCGGCATGTCGGCGCGCAGGATCAGCAGTTCGGCCACGCGCTCGGGCTTGATGACGTCGCGGTACACCTTGCGGTAAACCTCGAAGGCCGAGACGCTGCGCAGGATCGCGCTCCAGTGGTAGAAGTCGTACTCCTGGTCCTCTTCGGTGGCGGTGCCGAAGAATTCGCTGTTGAGCGCATGGAACTTGACGTCGACCAGGCGCGCCGTGTTGTCGGCGCGCTCGAGGAAGGTGCCCAGGCGCGAGAAATAGAAGGCCTCGTCCTGCAGCATCGTTCCGAGCGTCACGCCGCGCGACAGGTGCGAGCGGAACTTGACCCATTCGAAGAACTGCCCCGGGTCGCGCTCGAAATCGCCCGCGCGCAGCATCCGGTTCACTTCGAGCCAGGTGGTGTTCTGGGTCTCCCAGGCTTCGGTGGGCAATGAGCCGCGCACCGCCCGCGCATTCTCGCGCGCCGCGCGCAGGCAGGACAGGATCGACGACGGATTCGACTCGTCCTTGACCATGAACTCCATCACCTCGTCGGGCTTGAACCCTTCGTGCTTCTCGTTGTAGAGCGGCAGCAGCTCGCTGATCGACAGCAGGCCCTGCCAGCCGTATTGGGCCACCTCGGCCGACTGCGGCAGCATCGAGGTCTGGTAGTTGACGTCGAGCATGCGCGCGGTGTTCTCGGCCCGCTCGGTGTAGCGCGACATCCAGTAGAGGTGATCGGCGGTGCGTGACAACATCATGGGTGTGTGCTTCCGTGTGCTCTCTGATCAGGACTGGTTTTGCGACTGCGAAGGCGCCGGGGCGCGCGGCTTGGCGCTGCGATCGGCCTCGAGGATCCAGGTGTCCTTGGTGCCGCCGCCCTGCGACGAGTTGACCACCAGCGAGCCCTCCTTGAGCGCCACGCGCGTGAGGCCGCCGGGCACCATCTGCACTTCCTTGCCCGACAGCACGAAGGGCCGCAGGTCGATGTGGCGCGGCGCGATGCCGGCATCGACGAAGGTCGGCGAGGTCGACAGGCTCAGCGTCGGCTGCGCGATGTAGCCGTCGGGCTTGGCCAGCACGGCCTTCTTGAAGTCTTCGATCTCGGCCTGGGTCGCGGCCGGGCCGATCAGCATGCCGTAGCCGCCGGCGCCGTGCACCTCCTTGACCACCAGGTCCTTCATGTTGTCGAGCGTGTAGGCCAGCTCGTCCTTGTTGCGGCACATGTAGGTCGGCACGTTCTTGAGGATCGGCTGCTCGCCGAGGTAGAACTCGATCATCTTCGGCACGTACGGGTAGATCGACTTGTCGTCGGCGACGCCGGTGCCGACCGCGTTGCAGATCACCACGTTGCCCTCGCGGTAGGCGCGCATCAGGCCGGCGCAACCCAGGGTCGAGGTCGGGCGGAACACCTCGGGGTCGAGGAAGTCGTCGTCGACCCGGCGGTAGATGACGTCGACCCGGCGCGGCCCGCGCGTGGTGCGCATGTAGACGAAGTCGTCCTTGACGAACAGGTCCTGACCCTCGACCAGCTCGACGCCCATCTGCTGCGCCAGGAAGGCGTGCTCGAAATAGGCGCTGTTGTACATGCCGGGCGTCAGCACCACCACGGTGGGCTCGGCGGTGGCGGGCGGGGCCGAGGCGCGCAGGGTTTCGAGCAGCAGGTCGGGATAGTGCGCGACCGGCGCGATCCGGTTCTGGCTGAACAGCTCGGGGAACAGCCGCATCATCATCTTGCGGTTCTCGAGCATGTAGCTGACGCCGCTGGGGACGCGCAGGTTGTCCTCGAGCACGTAGTACTCGCCGTTGCCCTGGGCATCGGGGGCGCGCACGATGTCGATGCCCGAAATGTGCGAGTAGATGTCGTTGGGCACCTTGACGCCCACCATCTCGGGGCGGTACTGGGCGTTGTTCAGGATCTGCTCGGCCGGAATGACGCCGGCCTTGACGATCTCCTGGCCGTGGTAGACGTCGTGGATGAAGCGGTTGAGCGCCGTGACGCGCTGCACCAGGCCTTTTTCCATCGACGCCCACTCGTGGGCCGGGATGATCCGCGGCAGCAGGTCGAAGGGGATCAGGCGCTCGGTGCCCGAGCCATCCTCGTCCTTCGCGCCATAGACCGCGAAGGTGATGCCGACCCGGCGAAAGATCAGCTCGGCCTCCTCCCGCCGCGACTGCATCACCTCGGCGGGCTGCCGGGCGAGCCATTGGTCGTAACGTTTGTAGTGGCTTCGCACTGCCGCGCCGTGGTAGGGCAGCTGCTCGTACATCTCATCGAATTTGTGCATGGGACGACCAATCTCCTTGACCATAGCTTAGCAAGTTCAAGGCCAAACCCTTCCGGAAGATGGCGGATATCGCGCCTGCCCGACTTCATGGCGGCACGTGATGCCAGTAGCGCCGCCCTCGCAAGCGCTCGCAGCCCAGCGCCGAAGGCGTGCTGCTCGACCATGTCGCCGCCCCGCAGCGGGACGACTCGGCCAACGCAATCCCGCGCTCCCGGTAGCGCGCCACCACCTCCTCGGCCGGATGCCCGAAGCGGTTGCGGTATCCGGCCTGGACCAGCGCGAAGCGCGGCTGCACCGCGTCGAGCAGCAGCGCGCTCGACGAGGTCTTGCTGCCATGGTGAGGCACCAGCAGCAAATCGGCGCGCAGGTCCGGCGTGCGGGCCACGAGCGCGGCTTCCTGCAGCCGCTCGATGTCGCCCGCCAGCAAGACGCTGGCGCGGCCGTTGCCGATGCGCAGCACGCAGGAGATGGCATTGGGCTTCGCCGGCACGAAGGACGCATAGTCGTCGCCCTGCGGGTGCAGCAGCTCGAAGTCGACGCCGTCCCAGCGCCAGCGCTGGCCGGCCTCGCAGCGCCGCGCCGGACGCACGGCCTGCAAGGGATGCCCGTCCTCGATCGAACTCAGCAGGCTCGCCTGCGGCTGCGTGGCGAGCACCGCGGCGGCGCCGCCGGTGTGGTCGCTGTCGCGGTGGCTCAGGACCACGACATCCAGCCGCTCGCCGAACGCCCGCAGCAGCGGCACCAGCACGCGCTGGCCGGCATCGCTTTCCGGGCTGTAGCGCGGCCCGGCGTCATAGAGCAGGCTGTGCGAGGCGGTGCGCACCAGCACCGCATTGCCCTGTCCGATGTCGGCCGCCAGCAACTCGAACTCCCCCGCCGCCGGCCTTGGCGCCTGCCACAGCAGCGCCGGCAGCAGCAGGGGCAGTCCCAGCACGCGCACCGACCCTGGCAGCCGCATCGCCAACAGGGCACCGCCGGCCACGCCCGCCACGGCGGTCCAGAGCGGCGGCGCGGGCATCGAGAAGCTCGCAAAGGGCAGCGCCGCGAGCCATCCCAGCACCGCGAGCAAGGCCTGCACCGACTCGGCGGCCAGGTGCCAGAGCGGCGGCACGACGACGCCCAGCATCGCCAGCGGCGTCACCACCAGCGTGACCCAGGGAATCGCGATCGCATTGGCCAGCAGACCGACGGCCGAAACCTGCTGGAACAGCAGCAGCGTGAGCGGCGTCAGCGCCAGCGTCACCACCCATTGCTCGCGCAGCATGCGCAGCAGGCGCGCGCCGATGCCGGCGGGCGCGCCGCCCGGCGCCGCCCCCTCGGCGGCGAACAGCACGCCCACGGCGACGAAGCTGAGCCAGAAACCCGCCTGCATCAGCGCCCACGGATCGGCTGCGACCACCACCGTGCAGGCGAACAGCCAGACGAAGGGCCAGGGCCAGCGCCGGCCCATGAGGCGCAGCAAGCCGATGGCGGCGAGCATCAGAACGGTTCGCCGCGAGGGCACGCCCCAGCCGCTGAACACCGCATAGGCGGTGGCGAGCAGCACGCCGCCGACCAGCGCGGCATGCTGCGCCGGCCAGCGCAGCATCAGGCGCGCGCTGCGGCGCCACAGGGCACCGGCCGCCAGCGTCGCGAGCCAGGCGAACATCGTGATGTGAAGCCCCGAGATCGACATCAGGTGGGCGACGCCGGTGGCGCGGAAGACGTCCCAGTCGGCGCGCTCGATCGCGTTCTGGTCACCGGTGACCAGTGCCGCGATCACACCGGCCTGGCGCGGGTCGCCGATGCGCTCGAATACGACATCGCGCACCGCCTCGCGCAAGCGCTCCACGGGGTGGCGCCAGCCCGATGCCATGCGCTCGGGCGACGGATCGCGAACCCCGTTGCGCACTTGGCCGCTGGCGTGCTCGCCCTGCTCCCACATGCGCAGCTCGTGATCGAAGCCATGTGGATTGAGGCTGCCGTGCGGCGCCCTGAGCCGCACGGCAAAGCGCCAGCGCTCACCCGCGTGGAGCGGCCCGAGGCCGGCCCCTGCAAGGGCCGGCGCGCCGGCCTCGGCGCGAGCCCACGGACCGCCACCCGGCGCGAACCACGCCAGCGAGATCCGCGACGGCACGCGCGGCGGACCTTCACCCTTCGACGCGGCGTCGATCCAGCTCGCCGACTCCACCTCGAACGAAAAGCGCAGGCCGCCCGCGCCATGCTGGGGCATGCTCGCGACCCGCCCTTCCAGACGCAAGTCGCGGCCTTCGAGGGCTGGTGGCAGTGCGCCGGCGGCATACGCAGTGGCGCGCCATCCTGCCAGGCCGCCCCCGGCCATCGCACCGAGCCACAACGCCAGCAACAGCCGCAGCCAGGCCGCCGGCCCCCGCCGCCGCGAGCGGAGCGCAAGCCAGCCCACCCCTGCGCCGGCAAGCAGGCCGGCATAGAACGCAGCGGGCCACAGCTCGGCCTGCTGCAATTGCAGCGCCGCGCCCAGCAGCGAGCCCGCCATCGCGGCGAACGCGGCCAGGGCACGCCCCTCCAGCCCGGCCATCACGGACCGAATTTCCCACGCATCTGCAATTCACTCCCTTGCGCACTTCTTTGGCGCGCAAATTGCTTTCTGTGTCGGCTAGTATGCGTCTCACTCCGAGGCACCCTCGACGCACCGAGAAAAAATGTCCATCCACGCCGCCCTCCACCACGTCACCCACTACAAGTACGACCGTCCGGTGCAACTCGGTCCTCAGGTGGTCCGACTGCGCCCGGCACCGCATTGCCGCAGCAACCTCATCTCGTATTCGCTGCGGGTCGAGCCCGAAGAGCACTTCGTCAACTGGCAGCAGGACCCGTTCGCGAACTACCAGGCGCGGCTGGTGTTCCCCGAGAAAGCGCGCGAGTTCAAGGTCACGGTCGACCTCGTGGTCGAGATGGCGGTCTACAACCCCTTCGATTTCTTCCTCGAGCCGCAGGCCGAGAACTTCCCTTTCAAGTACACCGAGTCGCAGGCCCAGGAACTGGCGCCCTACCTGGTGGCCGACGAGGCGACGCCGCGGGTCCAGGCCTACCTCGAGAAGATCGATCGCAAGGCGCAGCGCACCATCGACTTCCTGGTCGGGCTCAACCAGCAGGTGCAGCAGGACGTCAACTACCTGATCCGCATGGAGCCCGGCGTGCAGACGCCGGAAGAAACGCTCACCAACGCCTCGGGCTCCTGCCGCGACTCGGGCTGGCTGCTGGTGCAGTTGCTGCGTCACTGCGGTCTCGCGGCGCGCTTCGTGTCGGGCTACCTGATCCAGCTGACGCCCGACGTCAAGGCGCTCGACGGCCCGAGCGGCACCGAGGTCGACTTCACCGACCTGCACGCCTGGTGCGAGGTCTACCTGCCGGGCGCCGGCTGGATCGGGCTCGACGCCACCTCCGGCCTGCTGGCCGGCGAAGGCCACATCCCGCTGGCCTGCACGCCGACGCCGTCGAGCGCCGCGCCGATCGAAGGCGTGGTCGACGACGCCGAGGTCGAGTTCGGCCACGAGATGAAGGTCACGCGCATCCACGAATCGCCGCGCGTGACCAAGCCCTACACCGAGGAGCAATGGGCCGAGGTCCTGGCGCTCGGCGACCTGGTCGACAAGCGCCTGAAAGCCGGCGACGTGCGCCTCACGATGGGCGGCGAGCCGACCTACGTCGCCACCAGCGACCGCGACGCGCCCGAATGGAACACCGATGCGCTGGGCCCGACCAAGCGCGGCTTTGCCACCGAACTGGTGCACAAGCTGCGCGCCGAATACGGCCAGGGCGGCTTCCTGCACTTCGGCCAGGGCAAGTGGTATCCGGGCGAGCAACTGCCGCGCTGGGCGCTGTCGATCTACTGGCGCGCCGACGGCCAGACGCTGTGGCACAACCCCGAGCTGTTCGCCGACGAGCGGCACCCCACCCACTACACCAGCGAGGACGCGCGCCGCTTCACCACCGTGCTGGCGCATCGCCTGGGCCTCACCGAGCGCTTCATCCAGCCCGGCTACGAGGACGTCTACTACTACCTCTGGCGCGAGCGCCGGCTGCCGGTCAACGTCGACCCCTTCGATTCCAAGCTCGACGACGAGATGGAACGCGTGCGCCTTCGACGGGTGTTCACGCAGAAGCTCGATGCGGTGATCGGCTACATGCTGCCGATCGAGGCCGGCAATGCCAACCTCGACGCGCCGGCCCTCGAAGGCCCGGGCTGGAAGACCGGCCCCTGGTTCCTGCGCGACGACCGCATGTACCTGATCCCCGGCGATTCGCCGATGGGCTACCGGCTGCCGCTCGACTCCCAGCCCTGGACGAGCAAGGGCGACTACCCCTACCTGGTCGAGCGCGACCCGACCGCGCCGCTCGGCAGCCTGCCGAGCGCGGCCGACTACCGTGCGCGCTACACCGGCCTGCCGACCGGTGCGAGCGCCGACCGCGGCGCCGTGCCCTACGCCTTCGGCGCACCCGAAGCCGCGCCGGCAGCACTGCGCATGCAGTCGCCGGGCGACGGCCCGGCCCGCGCGGGCGACGAGGCCATCGACCCGACCAAGCCGCGCCAGCCGCGGCGCGGCGAGTCGGCCCACTGGATCACCCGCAGCGCGCTGTGCGTCGAGGTGCGCGACCCGCGCCGCGCCAATGGGCCGGCGGCCGAGAAGCTCGGCAGCGCCTCGGGCGTGCTGTACGTCTTCATGCCGCCGCTGGCACGTCTGGAGGACTACCTCGACCTGGTCGCCGCGGTCGAAGCGACGGCCGAGCAGCTCGGCGTCAAGATCGTCATGGAAGGCTATCCGCCGCCGCGCGATCCGCGCCTCAAGCTGCTGCAGGTCACGCCCGACCCGGGCGTGATCGAAGTCAACATCCACCCGGCGCACAACTGGCGCGAGCTCGTCGACCACACCGAGTTCCTCTACAACGCGGCCTTCGAGACCCGCCTGTCGGCCGAGAAGTTCATGACCGACGGCCGCCACACCGGCACCGGCGGCGGCAACCACTTCGTGCTGGGCGGCGCGGTGCCGACCGACAGCCCTTTCCTGCGCCGACCCGAGCTGCTCGCCAGCCTGCTGCTCTACTGGCACAACCACCCGTCGCTGAGCTACCTGTTCTCGGGCATGTTCATCGGCCCGACCAGCCAGGCGCCGCGCGTCGACGAGGCGCGCAACGACCAGGTCTACGAGCTCGAGATCGCGCTCAAGGAAATCGCCCGCAACCGCGAGATCTATGGCCAGAACATGCCGGCCTGGCTGGTCGACCGCAGCTTGCGCAACATCCTGATCGACGTCACGGGCAACACGCACCGCAGCGAGTTCTGCATCGACAAGCTCTACTCGCCCGACTCCAGCACCGGCCGCCTGGGCCTGCTCGAGCTGCGCGCCTTCGAGATGCCGCCGCATGCGCGCATGAGCATCGCGCAGCAACTGCTGCTGCGCGCCTTCATCGCCCGCTTCTGGGACGAGCCGTACCAGGCGCCGGCCACGCGCTGGGGCACCGAGCTGCACGACCGCTTCCTGCTGCCGACCTTCGTCAAGATGGACTTCGACGACGTCGTCAGCGAGATGCGCCAGGCCGGCTTCGCCTTCGACCCGAACTGGTTCGCGCCGCACTTCGAGTTCCGCTTTCCCCTGGTCGGCCAGGTGCAGGCCATGGGCGTCGAGCTGTCGCTGCGCAACGCGCTGGAGCCCTGGCACGTGATGGGCGAGGAAGGCTCGGCCGGCGGCACCGTGCGCTACGTCGACTCGTCGCTCGAACGCATCGAGGTGCGCGTCACCGGCCTCAACGAGAGCCGCTACGTCATCACCGTCAATGGCAAGGCGCTGCCGCTGCAGCCCACCGGCACCGTCGGCGAGTTCGTGGCCGGCGTGCGCTACAAGGCCTGGAACCCGCCCTCCTCGCTGCATCCCAGCATCGGCGCCCATGCGCCGCTGACCTTCGACATCGTCGACACCTGGATGAAGCGATCGCTGGGCGGCTGCCAGTACTTCGTCGCCCACCCGGGCGGGCGCAACTACGACACCTTCCCGGTCAACGCCTACGAGGCCGAGAGCCGGCGCCATTCGCGCTTCACGCGGATGGGCCACACGCCGGGCCTGATGAGCACGCCGCCGGCGACCATCGAGCTGGCGGGCAGCCGCGAGTTCCCGTTCACGCTCGACCTGCGGCGATGAGCGCAGCGCCGGGCCGCTCGCAAGCAAGCTCGCACCGCAGTGCGCAGCACGGAGGTGAGTTCATGAGCGCCGCCCGGCCGCCCGAAGACGCTCGCTCCGCAGTGCGAAGCACGGAGCTTGGCTTATGAGCGCATGCGGGGCGCGCAGTTTCGGACTTTTCTCACGCGCCCGCCCTCGCCATCCGTGACCACAGTGTGACAATCGGCGCACTGTGGACCCACTGAACGAATCCCTCTTCGACGCCCAGGCCCTGGAAGCGCCTGCCGCGCTGGCGGCCGGGCTCGCTCCCCCGGCCGCGCCCGGCCATTTCGACGAATTGCGCGGCGTCGCGACGCCCGAGGACGAAGCGCGCCCGGCTGCCCCGTCGCAGCCGGCGCCGCTCTACGAGGCTTCCTCCGTACCGCCCACTGCGTCGCCGGCGGAAGACGATGCCGGCCCCCACGACCAGGGGCCGCTGGTCCCGGCCTGGAGCGGCTTCTTCGAGAACCTCGGCCCCGGCGGCTTCGACGACCTGCCGCGGCGCGCGATCAACCTCGAGCGGCAGATCCGCGACAACGGCGTCACCTACAACGTCTACGCCGACGCCGACGGCCCGCAGCGGCCGTGGTCGCTCGACCTCTTTCCGCTGATCGTTTCCCCGGACAGCTGGGCCCAGATCGAGGCCGGCGTGCAGCAGCGCGTGCGGGTGCTCGACCAGGTGATGGCCGACGTCTACGGCCCGCAGCAGCTGCTGGCCGAAGGCCTGCTGCCGGCGGCGCTGGTGCAGGGCCATCCGGGCTACCTGCGGGCCATGCACGGCGTGCGCCCGCCCGGCGACACCTGGCTGCACATCGCCGCCTTCGACCTCGCGCGCGGGCCCGACGGCAACTGGTGGGTGGTCTCGCAGCGCACCCAGGCACCCTCGGGCCTGGGCTACCTGCTCGAGAACCGGCTGGCCATCGCGCGCCAGTTCCCGCAGGCCTTCGAGAACCTGCAGGTGCAGCGCCTGGCCGCCACCTACAACGCGATGATGGAAGGCCTGCAGCACATGTGCCCGGCCGGCCAGCCGCCGCACATCGCCCTGCTGACGCCCGGCCCCTACAACGAGACCTACTTCGAGCACGCCTACCTGGCGCGCTACCTCGGCATCACGCTGGTCGAGGGCAGCGACCTCACGGTGCGCGACCAGCGCCTCTACCTCAAGACGCTGCAGGGCCTGCGGCCGGTGCACGGGCTGGTCAAGCGGCTCGACGACCAGTTCCTCGACCCGCTCGAACTGCGGCCCGACTCGACGCTCGGCGTGCCGGGCCTGCTGCAGGCGATCCGCGCCGGCAACGTGCTGGTGGCCAACATGCCCGGCTCGGCCTTCCTCGAATCGCCGGCGCTGCTGGGCTTCCTGCCGGCGCTGGCGCGCCGGCTGATCGGCGAAAAGCTGCAACTGCCGGCCTTGCCGACGTGGTGGTGCGGCGAACGCGCAGCGATGGAAGCCGTGCTGCCGCAACTGGGCGATTGCGCGATCAAGGCGACCTACCCCGACATCGACGCCCACACCGGCTTCGACGCCGTGCTCGGCCGCCACATGGGTCGCCGCGAGCTCGACGAATGGGCCGGCCGCATCGTGCGCCAGGGCGAGGCCCACACGGTGCAGAGCTACCTGCCGCTGTCGCAGATGCCGACCTGGACCCAGGACCTCGGCCGCGGCCACATCGCGCAGCGCTCGGTGCTGCTGCGCGTGTTCGCGGTCAGCGACGGCCCGCGCTCGTGGCGGGTGCTGCCGGGCGGGCTGGCGCGGCTGGCCGGGCGCGACGCCCAGATCGCCTCGATGCAGCGCGGCGGCAGCAGCGCCGACGTCTGGGTCCGCACCGAGGGCGAAGTCGACCGCACCACGCTGCTGCAGCCGCACGCGACGCCCGCCTCGCTGGCCCGGCATCGGGCGCCGGTCACCAGCCGGGCGGCCGAGAACATGTTCTGGCTTGGCCGCTACACCGAGCGGGCCGAGAACGCGGTGCGCCTCGCGCGGCTCACCATCGACCTGCTGGGCGGCGAGGACCATTCCTCGCGCACGCTGCTCGAGTGGCTGCACCGGGTGGCACTGCGCAACGCCCTGGTGCCGGCCGAAGTGCCGAGCCTGCCGAAGTCGCGGCGCGTGTTCGAGCGCGCGCTGATCGCCGAACTGGGCAACGTCGACACTGGCGGCAGCGTGGGCTGGAGCCTGCGCTGCATCCGCCAGTCGGCCGCCGCGGTGCGCGAGCGGCTGTCGCAGGACCACTGGAACCAGATCGTGCGCGCCGAGTCCGACTTCCTGCGCCGCAGCGCCGAGCAGGCCGGCGAGAAGGTCGAAGGCGGCTACGCCAGCGGCGCCGCGCTGCGCCTGCTCGAATCCGCCAGCACCGCGCTGTCGGCGATCACCGGTGCCCAGACCGACCGCATGACGCGCGACGACGCCTGGCGGCTCCTGTCCATCGGCCGCCACATCGAGCGCCTGGCCTTTCTGTCGAGCGCGCTGGCGGCCGGTTTCGAGAACGGTTCGGTGCACGAGGTCAGCGGCTTCGAGGCCATGGTGGCGCTGTTCGACAGCACCATCACCTTCCACGCGCGCTACCAACAGCGGCGCGACGTCGCCACGATGGTCGACCTGCTGGTGCAGGACGGCGACAACCCGCGCTCGCTGGCCTGGGTCACGCACACGCTGCGCAAGCGCATCGCCAAGCTGGCGGGCTGCGCGTCCGGCAAGCTCACCGCCCTGTCCTACGACCTGCCGGACCCCGACAGCTGGACGCTGGAAGGCCTGTGCGAGTCCGGGCCCGAACAACAGTACCCGTCTCTGGTCCACGTGTTCGGGGCCTGCGAGAGCGCGGCCTACCATGTGTCCGATGCGATCGGCACGCGCTATTTCACCTTGACGTCCGAATCGCTGCGCTCCGTCGGCGCATGACTGTTGCTCGCCCCCAGGTTGGCTCACTTCGTGTAGCCGCCCACCCCCGACCGGGGGCGCAGTCAGCGGCCCGGCGAAGCCGGTTCCGCGACTGCCCCCGAAGGGGCGCGCGACGCGCAGCCCAGGAGCAGATGCGCGCCTGCCCCCGCCCCGGCAGTCTGGGGGCGAGTAAAGTCCCCCCATGCTTCTTCACGTCACCCACGCCACGCGCTACGACTACACGCCGCCGGTCGAGACGGCGCAGCACCTGGCGCACCTGAAGCCGATGAACACGGTGTCGCAGCGGCTCGTGAGCCATGCGTTGACGATCAGCCCGACGCCGGCGCTGCGCGAAGAATCGGCCGACGTCTACGGCAACGCGCGCGCCTTCTTCGCGCTCGAGGCCACCCACGAGGAACTGGTCGTGACCGCCGAGAGCGTGGTCGAGACGGGGCAGCCGGTACTGGCGCCGGCCATCGCGCGCCAACTGCCCTGGGAAGAGGTGCGCGAACGCTTCCGCTACGTCAAGGACGCGCGCTACGACCCCGCCTCCGATTTCGTCTTTCCCTCTCGCTATGTGCCGCGCCACGACGACTTCGCTGCCTACGCGCGGCCCAGCTTCGCCCCCGGCCGCCCGACCTTCGACGCCGCGATGGACCTCACGCTGCGCATGTACCGCGACTTCGAGTACGACGCCGGCAGCACCGAGATCAGTACGCCGGCGATCGAGGCCCTGGCCCAGCGCAAGGGCGTCTGCCAGGACTTCGCCCACATCATGATCGCCTGCCTGCGCACCATCGGCCTGCCGGCCCGTTACGTGAGCGGCTACCTGCTGACCCAGCCGCCGCCGGGCAAGCCGCGGCTGGTCGGCGCAGATGCCTCGCACGCCTGGGTGTCGGTCTACCTGCCCGGCGCCGACGGCCCGGGCGACTGGGCCGAATTCGACCCGACCAACGGCCGCCAGCCGGGCGAGGACTACGTGACCCTGGCCATCGGCCGCGACTACTCCGACGTCTCGCCGATGCGCGGCGTGCTGCACGGCGGCGCCCGACACACGCTGGGCGTCAGCGTCACGGTGCGGCCGCTCGAGGAACTGAAGGAAGCAGCGGCGGCCGTCGCGCAATCGCAATCGCAATCCCAAACCCAGTCCCAATCCCAATCCCAGAACAAGGAGTCCTCATGAGCGTCTACGACAAGCTGTCCAGCCTGGGCATCACCCTGCCCCCGGTGGCCACCCCGGCCGCGGCCTACGTGCCCTTCGTGCGCACCGGCAACCTGGTGTTCCTCTCCGGCCACATCGCCCGCAAGGACGGCAAGCCCTGGGTCGGACAGCTCGGCGCCGCGCTCGGCACCGACGAAGGCAAGCAGGCCGCGCGCGCGATCGCGATCGACCTGCTCGGCACCCTGCACGCGGCGGTCGGCGACCTGAACAAGATCAAGCGCATCGTCAAGCTGATGAGCCTGGTCAACTCCACGCCCACCTTCACCGAACAGCACCTGGTGACCAACGGCGCCAGCGAGCTGATGGCCGAGGTCTTCGGCAGCGAGAAAGGCGCCCATGCGCGCAGCGCGTTCGGCGTCGCGCAGAACCCCTTCGGGGCCTGCGTCGAGATCGAGTTGATCGCCGAAGTGGAATGAAATGTTGGCCCCCACGCTCCCCCACTGCGTGTGGGTCGCTGCCCCCCGAGGGGGCCGCAGGCCGMCTTGGGGCGGCCCGGCGCCGGCCTGACTGACCCCCACGCTCCCCCACTGCGTGTGGGTCGCTGCCCCCCGAGGGGGCCGCAGGCCGCCTTGGGGCGGCCCGGCGCCGGCCTGAGACTGCCCGTTGGACGGCACCGATCGGTGCTGAGCCGCAAGTTCGACCGCCGCAGCGCGGCGGCGTCGCCGCCTGGAGCGACCTGACAGGCCCTAATCCAGCCGGATCTCGCCGTCGAACCCGACCTTCAGCTGCAGGCCAGGAATCTCCAGCGTCATCTTTGCCGGCAGCGCGGCATCGCCCGCGATCGCCCCCGCCGCGATGGCCTTCGACACCGCGTGCTCGATCTCGCGCTGCGAGCTCACACCGACCATCTTGAGGAACTTGCGGATGCTGAGATTGAAGTTTTCTTCATTCATGGCGATCTCCGTGACATGGCGGACGGGATTGATTTTCCGGTGCGGAAGGTTCAAATTCAACGGCAGGAGTCCCTGCCATGCCTGCCGTGCGCCGCGCCGCTGTCGACGGCCTGTTCTACCCCGCCGCGCCCTCGGCGCTGCGGCAGCAGGTCGAGCGCTGGCTGAACGGCGACGGCGACGGCGACGGCGGCGAAGCCGATCGCACACACCCGCCCCCGAAGCTGCTGATCGTGCCGCATGCCGGCTACCCCTACTCCGGCGCGGTGGCCGCGAGCGCCTACGCCCTGCTCGGCCACCCGCGCCAGCCGGCGATCCGCCGCGTCGTCCTGCTCGGACCCGCGCATCGCGTCCGGCTGTCCGGCCTCGCCGCGCCTGAAGCAGCCGCCTTCGAGACGCCTCTGGGGCAGGTTCCGATCGACACCGACGCGCTGGCGGGCCTCGGCGACCTGCCGCAGCTGGTCCGCAGCGACCGGGCGCACGCGAACGAGCATTCGCTCGAGGTCCAGTTGCCGTTCCTGCAAAGCGTGCTCGGCAGCTTCACCCTCGTACCGCTGGTCGTCGGCGATGCCGAGGCGGGAGCCGTGGCGCAGGTCCTGGAGCGGCTCTGGGGCGGGCCGGAAACGCTGATCGTGATCAGTTCCGATCTGTCGCATTACCTGCCCTACGCGCAGGCCCAGGCCACGGACCGCGCCACCATTCGGCGCATCCTCGACTTCGATGCCGGTCTCACGCCGCAGGAGGCCTGCGGATCGTCGGCGATCAACGGCGCCTTGCGCGCCGCGCGCCGGCACGGGTTGGCGCCGCGCCTGCTCGACCTGTGCAATTCCGGCGACACCGCCGGTGATCGGGATCGGGTCGTCGGCTACGCCGCGCTCGCGTTCGAGGAGCCGCAATGAGCCGCCGGGCCGCTCCCAAGGCGAATACCGCAGCGCTGCTGCGCGAAGGTGACCCAATGAGCCGCCGGGCCGCTCCCAAGGCGAATACCGCAGCGCTGCTGCGCGAAGGTGACCCAATGAGCCGCCGGGCCGCTCCCAAGGCGAAACCCGAAGCGCCGCTGCGCGAAGGTGACCCGATGACCCGCCTCGACGGCGGGGCCACCGGATCAGCGCCCGCCCGCTGGTGGCACCGCCTCGACGACGGGCGCATCCAGTGCGACCTCTGCCCGCGCGACTGCCGGCTGCACGAAGGCCAGCGCGGCCTGTGCTTCGTGCGCCAGCGCGTCGGCGATGCGATGGTTCTCACGACCTACGGGCGCAGCTCGGGCTTCTGCATCGACCCGATCGAGAAGAAGCCGCTCAACCACTTCTTCCCCGGCAGCAGCGTGCTGAGCTTCGGCACCGCAGGCTGCAACCTCGCCTGCAAGTTCTGCCAGAACTGGGACATCTCGAAGAGCCGCGAACTGGACCGCCTCATGGACAGCGCCTCGCCGGAGCGGATTGCCGAGGCGGCGCGTGCCAGCGGCGCATCGAGCGTGGCCTTCACCTACAACGACCCCGTGATCTTTGCCGAGTACGCGATGGACACGGCCGACGCCTGCCACGCGCTCGGCCTGCACAGCGTCGCGGTGACGGCGGGCTACATGCACGCCGAGCCCCGGCGTGCGTTCTACGACCGGATGGACGCGGCCAACGTCGACCTCAAGGGCTTCACCGAGCGCTTCTACTTCCAGCAGACCGGCGCGCACCTCGCACCGGTGCTCGATACGCTGCAGTACCTGCGGCACGAGACCGATTGCTGGTTCGAGATCACGACCCTGCTGATCCCCGGACACAACGACAGCGACGACGAGATCGAGGCGATGACGCGCTGGGTCGCCGACCGGCTCGGCCTCGATGTGCCGCTGCATTTCACGGCCTTCCACCCCGACTACAAGATGCTCGACGTCGAGCCGACGCCACTGTCCACGCTCAGTCGCGCCCGCGCGATCGCGCGGGCCAACGGCCTGCTTCACGTCTACACCGGCAACGTGCACGACGTCGAGGGCGGCACCACCTTCTGCCCGCAATGCCACGAAGCGCTGGTGCGGCGCGACTGGTACCTCGTGCTGGACTGCCGACTCGACGAACGCGGCACCTGCCCGCATTGCGGCACGCCGATCGCCGGCCGTTTCGGCGCTTTCAAGAGCGGCTTCGGCCGGCGCCGGATTCCGGTGCGCCTCGCTGCGTGAGCCGCTGGCGCGGCCGCCAGCGCCGCGTCGTCCTCGACCGGACGGTCGAAGCGGCAAGCCGGGTCTCGAGGAAAAAATGCGCCCGCTTGTAAAGCCGTTGACATACGGCGCCGGCACCCCTTCCTACACTGGGCCGCAGTCCCCGCCTGCTCCCTTCACAAAACCACGGCACGCTGCCTCAGCCCCTGCATCTCGCGAATCACGCAATGCGACTTGACCATCTCGATCAGTCCCTGCTCCTGCAGCTGCATCAGCACATTGGAGGTCATGACCCGGCTCAGCCCGGCGATGTTGGCCATCTCCTGGTGCGTGAAGGAAATCCGGATGGCGACGCCCTCCTCCCGCACCTCGCCGTAGGTGCCGGCCAGCTGCACCAGGTGATGAACCACCCGCTGCGCCGCCGTGGCCTGGCTCAGCAACAGGTTCTGGTGCGCCAGCACGCGCAGCTTGACGTTCAACAGCCAGAGCACCTGGCGCAGGCAGCCGGCATCGCGCTCCATGCAGCGCAGCAACCGGGCGCGTTCGACCTGGCGCGTGACCCCATCCGACGAAGCCACCGCCGTCACCGAATGGCGGCCGTCGAGGAAGGCACTGCATTCGCCGACCATTCCCTGCGTTCCGACGATCGCCATGTGCTTTTCGTGGCCGGCCTCCGAGAGCAAGACCAGCCGGACGCGGCCCTGCTCGACGACATGGACATGGGTCACGGCATCGCCTTGCGAGAACAGGGTCTGCCCCTTGCGGAAGACCATCCTCGGCGCGCCGTCTGCAATCAGGCTTTCCCAGCCGAAGTGCGGCACCTCGATCCACGCCGAAGGGGAAGCCGCGATCTCTGCGTTCTTGTCCATCGTCTCAAAGCCTCGTCCATGCACCGGGCACATTCATGAAGCATCCATTCTCGTCATACCGAAAGCTCTTTCCCATCCTGGACAACGCGGTCCAGCTGTCCAGCTGCTCGCAGAGCGCGCTCAGCCTGCCGGTGCGGCAGGCCATCGACGAATACCTCGACGTCTGGGTTCGGCGCGGCGCCGACTGGGGCTACTGGATGGACCAGGTGGCCCTGGCCCGCGCCGAGTTCGCCCGCATGATCCACGCCGACGTCGATGACATCGCGGTGCTGGGCAGCGTGTCGGACGCGGCGTCCGCCATCGCCTCGGCACTGCGCTTCGACGCCGGCCGCCCGGAGATCGTCACGACCACGCTCGACTTCCCCTCGATCTGCCATGTCTGGCTGGCGCAGCAGCCGCGCGGCGCCAGCACCCGCTTCGTCGAGGCCGATGCCGGCAGCACCGACACCGCCGGGCGGGTGGCGGCGGCGATCGATGCGCGCACCGCCCTGGTGTCGGTCTCGCAGGCCTGCTTCTACGACGGCCAGATCGTGGACATCGCCGCCACCGGCCGCGCCGCGCGCCACCACGGCGCGGTCCAGTTCGTCGATGCCTACCAGTCCGCCGGCTCGATCGCGATCGACGTCCGCGCGCAGGAGATCGACATCCTGGCCAGCGGCGCGCAGAAGTACCTGCTCGGCATTCCGGGCATCGCATTCCTCTATGTGCGTCCCGCGCTTGCACGGCAGCTCGTGCCCACGGTCACCGGCTGGTTCGGCCGCGTGAACCCGTTCGCCTTCGACCCCGCGCGGCTCGACTTCGCCGACGGCGCCACGCGCTTCAACACCGGCACGCCGCCGATGATGTGCGCCAGCGTGGCGCGCGCCAGCATGGCCTTGCTCAACGAGATCGGCATCCCCGCGATCGAGGCCTACCTGCAGCAGTTGTCGGCGCTCGCCATCGAGGAGGCAACGCGACTGGACCTCGAGGTCGCGAGCCCTGCGGACCCGTCCGCCAAGGGCGCGAACACGGCGATCCGCATCGCCAACGCGCAACAGGTCGAGGCCCGGATGCTGCAGTCGGGCTACGTGGTTTCGGCACGCAACGACGTGATCCGGATCGCACCGCACTTCTACAACAACGCCGACGACGTGGTCGGCGCCCTGCGCGAACTGGCACGCCTCACCCGCTGATGACCATGCCGATCGACAACCCGCTCCTGCGCCCCTCGCACTGCGCCACCGTGGCCTGCCGGGTGTCGGCACCTCGCGCCCTGGCCTTTCTTGCCGACGGCCTGACGCTCGGCCAGTGGGCGCTCGGCTGCTGGCAGACCGACGCCGTCGGCGGCGGCGTGGTGCGCGGCCACTCGCTGTTCGACGGCACGCCGAGCTGGGTCCGGCCTGCCGTGGACGAAGCCCGCATGACCGTGACCTACCACGTCGGTGGCGCGCCCGATGCGCTGCAGCCTCGCATCCACGCGACGGTCGAGGCCGATGCGGACAGCGACGGCTGCCGCATCAGCCTGCATGCCTCGCGCACTGCCGACATGGACGACGCCCGATGGCTTCGCCTGGTGCGCTGCCACGAACTCGAGGTGCTCCTGATCCAGGCCCGCCTGGCGCAAGGCGCCGCCGCCGGCGATCCGAATTTGCTTTGAACCACGATGAGGAAGAGATCATGAACCGTCGCCATTTCGGCCAGGCATTCACGGCCGCGCTGCTCGCCCCCGCGCTCTCGTCTTCCTGGGGCGCCCAGGCGAGCACCAAGGCCTACAGCGGCCCGATCCGCGTGCTGGTCGGCTTCCCGCCGGGCGGCGCCACCGACGTGGTGGCACGCGCCGTGATCGACAAGCTCGGCAAGGCCATGAACGGCCAGGTCTTCGTGGTCGACAACAAGCCCGGCGCCGGCGGCCAGATCGCCGCGCAGCTGCTGAAGGCGGCACCGGCCGACGGCTCCACCCTCATGCTGTCGATCGACCACACGCAGGTGATCATCCCGCTGACCATCGCCGCCGCCGGCTACGACCCGGTGGCCGACTTCACGCCGCTGGCCGGGGTCGCCTCCTACTACAACGTGCTCGCGGTCAGTGCCGCCACCGGCGTCAAGACCATGGCCGAGCTCGGCGCCTGGGTCAAGGCCCATCCCAACGAGGCCAACTACGGCATCCCCGCGGCCGGCAGCGTCCCGCAATTCATCGGCCACATCATCGGCAGGTCCTTCGGCGTGCCGATGAACTCGGTACCCTACAAGGGCGGCGCACCGATGGTGCAGGACCTGCTCGCCGGCCAGGTCCCGATCGGCATCGCCTCGATGACCGAGCTGATCGAATACCACCGCGCCGGCAAGGTCCGCATCCTCGCGAGTTCGGGCCAGGAACGCAGCAAGACCGCGCCCGAGATCCCGACCTTCCTCGAACTGGGCTTCAGCGGCATCGACAAGAACCCGTGGCTGGCCTTCTTCGGGCCCAAGGGCCTGCCGGTCGAATTCGTCGAGGCCTTCGACCGTGCGATGAAGACCGCCCTGGCCCAACCCGAGTTGCAGGAGCGGCTGGCCAAGATGGGCAACGAAGTCACGCCGGCGCCGTCAACGGAGGTCGCGCAATGGGTGGCCGATGCCACGCGCAGCTGGGGCAAGGTGATCCGCGAGTCGGGGTTCAAGGCGCAATGAGCGCCGCCCGCGAGTTCATCCAGAGTGGCTCGCGCTGGGAAGCGCTGGCCGGCTACTCGCGTGCCGTGGTCGACGGCGACTGGGTGTTCGTCTCCGGCACGCTGGGCCAGGACTTTGCCAATGGGGAGTTTCCGCCCACTGCACAGCAGCAGTGCGAGCTCGCGCTGGACACCATCGAGCGCGCGCTGTCGCAGGCGCGCGCCGGCCTCGCCGACGTGGTGCGGGTGCGCGTCTACGTGCCCGACCGCGGCGATGTGATCGCGGTCAGCGGCGTGCTCAAGCGCCGCTTCGGGAGCAACCGCCCGGCCAACACCACGCTGTGCAGCGCACTGGCGGTCGAGGGCGCCAAGGTCGAACTCGAAGTCACTGCCCGGCGCCGCCCCTGAGGTCCCATTTCTCTGTCCCCTCCGTCCTGGAAGCCACGATGAACATCCTGACCCAACTGGCCACCGCCATGCGCCATCGATCGGTTCGCACGATCGACCTCACCCACACCCTGAGCGAGGACTTCCCGCCGCTGCAGCTGCCACCGCAGTTCGGCCAGGTGGCCGCCTTCAAGATCGAACGCATCTCGCGCTACGACGAGGCCGGCCCGGGCTGGTACTGGAACAACTTCAGCTGCGGCGAGCACACCGGCACCCACTTCGACGCGCCGGCGCACTGGGTCAGCGGCAAGGACCATCCGCGCAACACGGTCGACACCATCGATGCCCGCAACTTCATCGCACCGGCGGTGGTGGTCGATGCCAGCGCCGAGGTCGCCGAGGATGCCGACTGGCTGCTGACAGTGGCCTTCCTGCGGGCCTGGGAAGCACGCCACGGCCGCATCCCCGAAGGCGCCTGGGTGCTGTTGCGCACCGACTGGTCGAAGCGCATCGCCGACCCGGCGGCCTTCGTCAACATGCGCGAGGACGGCGCCCACACGCCAGGACCGACGCAGGAGGCGGTCGAGTGGCTGATCCGCGAGCGCGACGTCCATGGTTTCGGCGTGGAGACGATCAACACCGACGCGGGCCAGTCCTACGGCTGGCCCCTGGCCTATCCGTGCCACACGCTGATGCACGGGGCCAATCGCTACGGGCTGCAATGCCTGAAGAATCTCGACCAGTTGCCGCCCACGGGGGCTCTCATCGTGTCGGCGCCGTTGAAGATCCGGGAGGGATCGGGGAGCCCGCTGCGGGTGCTGGCGCTGGTCGAGGGGGATGGGGCCCGCACGCCGAGCTGAGGCAGCGCTCAGCGCGCGCGAATCACGTCGGAGACGACGCCGTTTTCGTTGACGGTGCAGTTGATCGCCGGCTGTCCGGCGCCGATGCTGAGCGTGACGACGTAGAAGCCTTCCTCCATGGTCATCGAGTCGTACATCGGCTTCACGCTTTCCTTGGGCACCTTGAACTCGCGGGCGACGGAGTCGATGCAACTCGTTCGCGACACCAGCGGCGACATGAAGCCCGCGAACGCCTTCGGCGGCTGGTAGTTGGCGCAACCACCGGCGATGGCGCACAAGGCGATGGCGGCCGCTGCGGAGAGTCTGCGAACAGGCATGTTGACTCCTTGGACTGCGGCGTAATTTACACGCGAACGCAGCCCCGGGGAACAGTTGCAATTCGGCTGAAGAGCGCCGCGCGCTTCACGGCATACTCGAGGCGGTCACAACTCGCCTGATTCCCTCCGAATGGACAAAGAAGTCGACCCCGCGGTACTTGCGGTCATCAATGAAAAGCGCCTGCTGGGCGAGAAGCGAACGCCCGTCGAGATCATTTCCAGGATGGGCGTGTTCGACGCCCGCGAAAAGGCGTCCGAGCAGGCCTGGCTGGCGACCGGCGACAACGTCATCGCCACCATCTGGGCCGAGTTCGTGAGCATCGGCGCCGGGGGCCGGTGGTTCTATCTCGAATCTCTGGACACCCCACGCCGGATCGGCGGCGGCGAGCGCAGCGCACTGCAGATCCAACGCGCCAAGGACCGACTCATCCTGCTCAAGCGCTCGTTCGACGCCGGCCAGGGCCTCCGGGCCGTACTGCAGACCAACCGGATCTCCATCCTCGATCTGGAAACCGACAAGGCTGCCAAGGTTTCGACGCGCGTGCCGGATGACCAGGAATGGCACRTCGCCGTCTGGAACCCCGATCAGAAGTTCGCGGTTCTGGTTCGCGGCCCGCGCGGTTGGCTCCCGACCGATGAAGACATGCAAGCCGCCCGGGCGCGGGGCAGCGTGCCGGCGCCGGTGGAGGAGACCCCCTCCGGCCAGGCCTCCCGGGAAGAGGTGCAGGCGGCCGCCGTGGACTACCTGACGCGTCACTTTGCGGGCTATGGGTACAAGACCGAGAACGTGGCCAGCCAGAAGCTCGGCTTCGACATCGAGGTCTCGGACAAGAAGGGGGCCACCTTGCTCAAGCTCGCGGTCAAGGGCACCGCGGCCGGAATGGCCGGCTTCCAGCTCACCGGTGAGGAGCGCGCGTGCGCGAAGCGGGGTGATCCCTGGCGCCTCGCGGTGGTCACGGACCCGATCGGCCCCGCTGCGCAGCACAAGCTCTACAAGCCCTCCGAGATCGACCAGGCACCCGGCCTGGAACCCGAGCTCGACTAGCGGGCTTCGACGCCGTCGTCCGGCCCGGCCGGCCCCGCCTGTCCGCGAACGCTTGCAATTGATGGGGCGACGACTAGAGTGCATCCTCGTTCGCAAGTCCACGACCGCATGGAGAACCCTATGAGTCCCGATCCCTTTGCAGAGTTGAAGAGGCGACAGCGCGAGATGTGGGCGTCTTTTGCGCCGACAGCCATGTTCACCACCCCGGTCGCGGGCCACCTCGTGAAATTCGCGCGGATCGGCTCGGGCGAGACGGTGCTCGACGTCGGCACCGGGACCGGCGTCGTGGCCCTCACGGCTGCGCGGGCCGGCGCCAAGGTCACGGCCCTGGACCTGACGCCCGAACTGCTCGAGCAGGCTCACGAGAACGCCCGCATCGCCGGGCGAGAGGACATCGTTTGGACCGAAGGCGACGCCGAGCAACTGCCCTATGCCGACGGTTCCTTCGACGTCGTGCTGAGCCAGTTCGGACACATGTTTGCGCCTCGGCCGGAAGTAACCATCGCGGAGATGCGTCGCGTACTGAAGCCCGGCGGGCGGGTGGCATTCGCCACTTGGCCACCCGAGCATCTGATCGGCCGCCTCTTCGCCTTCGTCGGCCGCAACTCGCCGCCGCTACCTCCCGGGGCGTCGCCGCCCCCGCAATGGGGCAATCCGACGACGGTCGCAGAGCGTCTCGGCAACGCCTTCGAGGCCCCTTTCTTCGAGCGCGGCATCATGGCTTTTTCGGCGCTCAGTCTCGAGCACTACCGCCTCTTCATGGAGCGTTCGGTCGGTCCCATGCAGAAGCTCGTCGAGGGCCTCGCGAACGATCCCGCGAAGCTCTCGGTCCTCCGGGCCGAGTTCGATGCCATGGCCACTCCGTACTACGCCGAGAATGTCGTGCGCCAGGACTACCTCCTGACGCGTGCGCAGGCGCGCTGAGGTCAGCGCTCGTGCGCCGACAAGGCCACTGACAGCTGGCGCAGCAGCGATGCGCCGTCGCCCTGCCATGCGCTGCCGTGCATGCAGGCGAGCGTGCGGGGTTCGTGCTGCGCAAGCCCGGCCAGCAATGCGGCCGTGTTCGGTGCATGGGCGTAGTAGTCCATCTGGTGTCGAAACGCCTCGCTGGGGCCCAGGATGTCGGCATCGGTGAGCGCCTTCTCGCTGTTGCCTGGCTGCGTGAAGAGGTCGCCGCAGAAGAATGTGCGCGTGCGCGTGTCCATCATCAGCCCGCATTCCCAGCCATGCGGAAGATGGGGCGTGTCGAACCAGCGCATCGTGTGGTGGCCGAGCGCGAGTTCCTCGCCATCGGCCAGCGCGCGCGGTGGACGGTCCGCCAGGTCGGTCATCGAGACCATCGCCGCAATGCTGCCGCACAGCGGCACCGCTTGCGGCGCTGCTGCCAGGAACAGGTTCAACGCGCCACACTCGTCCGCCTCGACATGGGACAGCCCGATGTAGCGGAGGCGCTCGACCGGCATCACACGGGCGATGGCCTCGCTCACCAGCGGGAACAGCTGGCGCGGCCCGGAGTGGAAGAGCAACGGCTCGTCGTCGACGACGAGGTACTGATTGAAGCTGAACAGCTTGCCGTCGGGCAGCGGCACCGGTGTGTTGATGCGGTATATGCCCGTCGCGATTTCCTGCACGTTGGTGCCCGACTGCGAATTTGTGGTCATGCTGGTCATGCGTGTCTCCTGTGCGTTACGGAGCGACGACCGGGATGCGTCGCCAGGGCGCGAAGGTACTCCGATTTGGCCATTCGGCGCCAGAGGGAGTTGTATAGCCAGCCACGGGACCACGATGAGGACCGCGCCGGCCCGGCTGCCTGGCTTCGAGGACCACTGCTGGCATCAAGCGCAGCTGTTGGCATCAAGCGCAGCTCGACGACCCCCGCACCACCAGTTCGCCCGGCAGCAGCAGCTGCCGCGGCGGCCCTTCCAGCCCCCGCAGCCGCTCCAGCAGGCAGGTCGCGGCGACCCGGCCGATCTCCTCGGTCGGCTGCGCGATCGCGCTCAACCCCGGGCCGATCAGCGGCGCCCATTCGGGATCGTCGAAGCCGACGAAGCCGATGTCCTCCCCGAAGCGCAAGCCCAGCCGCGCCATCGCCGCGGCGACGCGCAAGGTCACGACCGCGTTGCCCGACAGCACCGCGGCACGCTTGCCGCGCTTGGCCCGCTTGTGCAGGGCCCGCAGCGCGGCATCGAGCCCTTCGCTGTCGTCGCCCGTGGATTCATGCACCTCGCCGGCGACACGCGGCTCGTGCGTCGCCATGCAGGCGCCGAAGGCGGCGGTGCGCTCGCGCCGCGAGCTCACGCCTTTCTGGGGTTCGGTGATGTAGAGCAATTCACGGTAACCGCCCTCGACCAGGTGGCCGCAGGCCGCCCGCATCGCAGCCACGTTGTCCAGCGAGACGAAATCGGTGTGCATGCCCGCATGGCGCCGGTCGACCAGCACCGCCGGCTTGCCATGCAGCGCATCGGCATCGACCAGGCCCGCACCGCGGCCCAGCGTGTTGAGAATGTAGCCGTCGACCTGGTAGCCGGCCAGCGCATTGATGGCCTCGCGCTCGCGGTCGATGTCGTTGCCGAGATTGAACAGCATCACCAGGTAGCCGGCGTCCTGGCAGGCCTTCTCGGCGCCGCGCAGCACAGCCACCGAATAAGGGTTCGTGATGTCGGCCACGATCAGTCCGATCAGGCGCGAGCGGCCATGGCTCAAGGCCTGTGCCATCGGGCTCGGCGTATACGCCAGTTGCGCCACCGCAACCTCGACGCGGGCCGCGATGTCGGGGCTCAGCAGCCGCTCCCGGTGATTCAGGAAGCGCGATACCGTGGCCTTGGAGACGCCGGCCGCCTTCGCCACGTCGGCGATGGTGGCGCGGACCGGACGCGGGGCGGGGGCTTTGGCTTTCACGCGGAGGCGGTGTCGTAAACCGCCGCAGGGCGCTCACCGGCGAGCGCCTGCAGCAGGTTGGTGGTCGCGAGTTCGGCCATGGCATGCCGGGTCTCGTGGGTGGCCGAGCCGATGTGCGGCAGCGGGGTCACGCGCGGATGGGTGCGCAGCGGCGAATCGGCCGGCAAGGGCTCGGTCGCGAACACATCGAGGCCGGCCGCACGCAGCGTGCCGTGGTCGAGCGCCGCAAGCAGCGCGTCCTCCTGCACCGTGGCGCCGCGTCCGCCATTGATGAAGACGGCGCCCGGCTTCATGGCGTCGAACAGCTTCGCATCGACCATGCCGCGCGTGCTGTCCGACAGCGGCAGCATCGCGACCACGAAGTCGGCGCGCGCCAGCAGGTCGTTCAGCGGCGTGTGCGCGGCACGGCCCTGCAGCTCGGGCGCCTGCACGGCGAGATCGACGGGACGGCGCGCATGGTAGAGCACCGGCATGCCGAAGCCCAGCGCGGCGCGGCGCGCGATGGCCTGGCCGATGCGGCCGAAGCCCAGCAGGCCGAGTGTCTTGCCGTGGACATCGAAGCCGAACAGGTCCTCGCCGATGTTCTTCGTCCAGCGCCCCTCGCGCACCAGGTTCGAGAGCTCGACCACGCGCCGGCTGGTCGCCATCAGCAGGGCGAACACGGTGTCGGCCACGGTCTCGTCGAGCACGCCGGGCGTGTGGCACAAGGCGATGCCGCGCGCATGCAGCGCAGCCAGCGCGTAGTTGTCGACACCGACCGACACGCTGGAGACCACCTCGAGCTTGGGCGCCCGCGCCAGCAGCGCTTCGTCGACCGGGTAGCTCGAGCCGATCAGGCCCTGGGCCTCGGCCAGCGCCGCATCGAAGGCCGCACGCTGCGCCGGCAGGCGCGGATTGGCGACCGTCACGTCGTGCGCCGCCTGCAGCCGGGCGAGCTGGTCATCGGGCAGCTCGCGAAACACCAGCACTTTCTTGCGTACGGCGCTCATCAGGCAAGCTCCGTGCCGCGCGCTGCGGTGCGAGCGGTGCTCATAGCCCGGCCTTCTGAAGCTGCGCGCGCGTGGGCAGGCCCTCGGTATCGCCAAGCACCTGCACCGCGCGGGCGCCGATCCAGGCGCCCCGGCGCACCGCATCGGGCACCGATTTGCCTTCGAGCAAGGCACTGACCACGCCGGCCGCGAAGCCGTCGCCGGCACCCACGGTGTCCACGACCTCCTTCACCGGGAAGCCCTCGACGCGCCCGGTGCCGGCCACGTCGCTGTCGTAGTAGGCGCCCTCGGCGCCGAGCTTCACGACCACCAGTTTCGCGCCAAGCCCGCGGTAGAAACGCGCCACGCCTTCGGGCGTCGATTCGCCGGT
Source organism: Variovorax sp. P1_H2 (assembly GCF_056405295.1). Classification (NCBI taxonomy): domain Bacteria; kingdom Pseudomonadati; phylum Pseudomonadota; class Betaproteobacteria; order Burkholderiales; family Comamonadaceae; genus Variovorax; species Variovorax sp. P1_H2. The sequence goes on from NZ_JBFUCJ010000013.1 coordinate 45,566, forward strand.
GAGGAACAGGCCCTCCTCGATGCCGGGCAGCACCCAGTCGGCGCGCGCCGCCAGCGCGTTGATCCAGTGCCGCATGGTCTCGGGCGAGGACCACAGCGTGGGCCGCAGGTTGGGGTCGAAGGAGATCGTGCGGCCGGCCGCACGCATCACTTCCATGGACTTGATCGCTGCCTGCAGGCTGCTGTCGGAGATCGCCGCGAACACGCCGGTGGCATGCAGGTGGCGCGCCGAACGCAGCCAGGCCTCGTCGATGTCGGCCGGGCCCATGTGGCTGGCGGCCGAGCCCTTGCGGTGGTATTCGACCGGCGGGTCGCTGCCGTCGGTCACGCGGCCCTTGAACTGGAAGCCGGTGCGCTGCGTCGGGTCGCTGATCACGTGCGAGCAGTCGATGCCCTCGCCCTGCATGGCGGCCAGCAGCGCGCGCCCCATCGAGTCGGTGCCGAGCCGGCTGGCCCAGCCGACCTGGAGGCCGAGGCGCGCGAGGCCGATCGCGACGTTGGTCTCGGCGCCCGCAGTGCGCTTGTGGAAGGCGGTCGCGTTCTCGATCGGGCCGGGCTGGTCGGCCACCAGCAGCAGCATGGCCTCGCCGAACAAAGCGACATCGAAGGCGAAAGCGGAAGTGTTGGTCATCACAGGCTCCGGATCAGCGCGACCTGCTCGCGCGTGATGGCATGCAGGTCGTCGCCGACCAGCGGGTATTCGATCGCGCGCGGCACATCGGCCGGCAGCGCGCGCAGCACGGCGCGCCAGGGCGCCACCGAGTCGGCCAGCGGCACGGCGACCCACTTGGGCGGCAGCCGCTGCGCGCCCTTGCAATGCACGTAGCGCACGCGGCGGCCCAGCGCCTGGGCGGCCTGCAGCGGGCATTCGCCGACCCAGTGCCAGTTGCCCATGTCGAAGGTCATGCCGAGGTCGAGGCCGGCGCGGTCGGCAGCGTCGAAGAAGGCCTGCAGCGCCGGCAACGTACCGGCCGAGACGGTCTGGTCGTTCTCGATCACGAGCTCGATGCGGGTCTCGGCAAGTTGCACCTTGAGTCCCCACAGCGAGCCGTGCGAGGCCGGGCCGAAGTCGCCGATCGACATCTTGAGCCGCTTCGCGCCGAGCGTGGTGGCCGCAGCGATGCCGCGGCCGAGCGCGGCGCTGTCGAGCCAGCCACCCTCGGCCCAGAGGCCCTCGGGGCTGGAGTAGACCGAGGCCAGGCCGGCGATGGCGGGCAGCTCCGAGGCCGGGTCGCGCAGCAGCTCGCCGCGCACCTCGACGCCGTCGGCGCCGGCGGCACGCGCGAGCTGCGCGCACCAGAGCTGGCCGTGGCGCCCGATCTCAGCGGCGCCGAAGGATGAAAGGGAAATCAGGACGGGCGGCGGCATGGGAATGTTGGCGAGCGCCTCAATGCGCTTGGTGAGAACTGAGGATCTGGCCCAGGAACTGACGCGTCTTCTCGTGCTTGGGATTGCCGAAGAAATCGGCCGGCGGCCCCTGCTCGATGATCCGGCCGTCGGCCATGAAGATCACGCGGTCGGCCACGCTGCGGGCAAAGCCCATCTCGTGCGTGACGCACAGCATGGTCATGCCGTCCTCGGCGAGACCGATCATGGTGTCGAGCACTTCCTTGACCATCTCGGGATCGAGCGCCGAGGTCGGCTCGTCGAACAGCATGATCTTGGGCGCCATGCACAGCGCGCGCGCGATCGCCACCCGCTGCTGCTGGCCGCCCGAGAGCTGGCTCGGGTACTTGTGGGCCTGTTCGGGGATGCGCACCCGGGTCAGGTACTTCATCGCCACTTCTTCCGCCTCGGTCTTGCTCATGCCGCGCGAGCGCATCGGCGCCAGCGTGCAGTTCTGCAGGATCGTCAGGTGCGGGAACAGGTTGAACTGCTGGAACACCATGCCGACCTCGGCCCGCACCGCATCGACGTTCTTGCCGCCGGCCGTGAGCTCGATGCCGTCCACCACGATCTTGCCCTTCTGCACCGTCTCGAGGCGGTTGATGCAGCGGATCAGGGTCGACTTGCCCGAGCCCGAAGGGCCGCAGATCACGATGCGCTCGCCGGTGCGCACCGACAGGTCGATGCCGGTCAGCACCTGGAAGCTGCCGTACCACTTGTTCACCGCCTCCATGCGGATGATCGGGTCCGTTCCCGCCGATGTCGCGACTGCGTCCGTCATGATTGCTTCCATTGATTCACTGCCTGTGTTCGCGGCGAGGGCACCGAGGCCCGTTGGTGGAACACCGCGGAACCGGCTTTGCCGGCCCGCTGGTGTTGCCCCCTGCAAGGGGGTGGGCGGCTACACGAAGTGAGCCAACCTGGGGGTGTGCCTAGTTCAGCTTCGGAAGATCCGTCTGCAGCCACTTCTGGTAGAGCTTGTTGAGCTCGCCGTTGGCCGAGTTCTTCGCCACGAAATCGTTGACGTTCTTGAGCAGGTCGTCCTGGCCCGGGCGCATGGCGATGCCCATGTTCTGCTGCACCAGGTTGAACTTGTTCTCGAAGGTGTTCGGCGGCACGCGCTTGGCGATCTGGGCGGCGACGGTCGTCGAGGCGCCGATCGCATCGACCTGGCCCGACATCAGCGCCTGCATGGCCGAAGCGTCGTCATCGAAGCGGCGGATCTCGGTGCCTTCGGGCGCGGCCTTGGTCACGGCGACGTCCTGCGTGCTGGCGCGGGCCACGCCCACGCGCAGGCCCTTCAAGTCGGCCGCGCTCTTGATCGGCGTGCCGGTCTTGCCGTACAGCACGATGGTCGCGGCCGCATAGGGCTGCGAGAACTGCACCTGCTTGGCACGCTCGGGCGTGATGGCCAGCGAGGCGACCAGCAGGTCGACCTTGTTGGTCAGCAGGAAGGGAATGCGGTTCGGGCCGGTGACCGGCACGATGTTGGCCTTGACGCCCCACTCCTTGGCCAGCAGCTTGGCGACGTCGGCGTCGTAGCCGTCGGGCTGGTTCTTCGCGTCGGTGGTGCCGTAGGGCGGGAAGTCGACCAGCATGCCGATCGTGATCTCGCCCTTCTTCTTGATGTCGGCCACGCTCTGGGCCGAGGCGAAGGGTGCGAAAACGGTCAGCGCGGCGCCCAGGCCCAGTGCCGCGATGGCGGCGCGGCGGGTGGTGGAACGGATCATGTCAGGTCTCCTTGATAGAACAGAAAGAAAGAGGGGTTGGCGTAGCGACACGAAGTGCGCGAAGACTGGGGGAGTGCTTCATCTTGCCAATGCCCGCGCCCGCTTGCGCTCCATGCGCGCGGCCAGCAGCGACAGCGGCCAGCAGATCACGAAGTAGATCGCGGCCACCGTGGTGAACACGTGCAGCGGCTGGAAGGTGGCGTTGTTGATGATCTGGCCGGCGCGCGTGACTTCCGTGAAGCCGATGATGGCCGCCAGCGAGGTGCCCTTGATGATCTGCACCACGTAGCCCACCGTGGGCGGCAGCGCGATCTTGAAGGCCTGGGGCAGCACCACGTCGCGCATGCGCGCGGCGTAGCTCAGGTTGAGCGCCTGCGCAGCCTCCCACTGGCCGCGCGGGATCGCCTCGATGCAGCCGCGCCAGATCTCGCCGAGGAAGGCGGCGCTGTTGAGGATCAGCGCCACGCCGGCCGCGATCCACGGATTGATCTCGAGGCCCAGCACCGGCGCGCCGAAGAAGATCAGGAACAGTTGCAGCRGCAGCGGCGTGCCCTGGAAGATCTGGATGAAGCCGGTCGACAGCACACGGGCGGTCTTGTTGTCGGCGGTGCGCGCCAGGGCGATCGCAAGGCCGAGGATCGCGCCGCCGACGAAGGCGATCGCGGACAAGGCCAGCGTCCATTGGGCCGCTTCGAGGATGAACAGGAATTCGGGAAAGCCGAAGGTACGCATGGTCTAGGGCCTGCCCTTAGCGCCGGTCCGGATAGTTGAGCGTGCGCCGGTAGATCAGCTTGAACAGCGCCGAGAAGGCCAGCGACAGCGCCAGGTAGATGCAGGCGACCACGATGTAGATCTCGAAGCTGCGGAAGGTCTGCGACTGCAGGTTGGCGGCCACCGAGGTCAGGTCGTCGGCCGAGATCACCGAGACCACGGCCGAGCTCAGCATCAGCAGGATGAACTGGCTCGTGAGCGCCGGATAGATCGCCTTCAGCGCCGGCTTGATGATCACGAAGCGGAAGATTTCCCAGGGCTTGAGGTTGAGCGCCCGGCCCGCCTCGATCTGCCCCTTGGGAATCGATTCGATGCCGGCGCGCACGATCTCGGCCGCATAGGCGCCGAGGTTCACCACCATCGCGGTCAGCGCCGCGGTGTAGGGCGACCAGCGCAGCCCGATGGCCGGCAGCGCAAAGAAGAAGAAGAACAACTGCACCAGGAAGGGCGTGTTGCGGATGACCTCGATGTAGGCATTGACGACGAAGCGAAGCCAGGCCGGGCCCGAGGTCTTGCCCCAGGCGCAGAAGACCGCCACCACCAGGCCCAGCAGCGTGGCCACCAGCGACAGCTGGATCGTGATCCAGGTGCCCTTGAGCAGCAATGGCCAGGCGGCGAAGACGGCGTCGAACTGGAATTGGTAGTTCACGGGGGGCGTCGATTCGAAGGCAGGGTCGAAGTTGGTGCACCCCTTCGAAAAAGCACTTCATCAGGGGGCAGCGCAGTATATGTGAAACCGGTTTCAGCACCACCCTAGGGATTCCCCTAGGTGCCGCTGATGCCTACACTGGCGGGATGCTGAATACCGAACTGGCGAACGCCGAGGCGGAGCTTTCAGGCGCAGTTGCCGCACCCGTCGTGCAGCACCTGCGCCAGACCCTCCTCTGGCCCCTGCGCCTGATGCCGACCCACCAGCCGCGCTCGGCGCAGCGCGGCCCGTGGCAAGTGCTGCGCGACCTCGGCGATGCCTCCCCCTGGCGCGAGGAGATCGACGAATACACCGGCGCCAGCGACYGCTTCCACGAGCGCCACTACAACGAGTTCGTGAGCTTCCTGCCCTACGTGCAGCGCTTCCTGTACGGCGACGGCCGCAAGGGCCGCGCGGCCGGCGGCCCCAGCGGCGGCGATTCGCCGATGCGGGTGTTCCGCCGCAGCGACGTCGCCGCGGTGCGGGTGGTGGCGCGGCCAGGCGATGCGCCGATCACGCTGCAGGTGGTGCATGTCGATCTCTACTTCTTCTTCGACGTCGACGTGGTGCTGCTCAACGTCGAGGTCGGCGTCGATCAGCTGAGCCTGGCGCAGGCGCACGAGATCCTGTATCGCTTCGGCCGCGCCTACCCCGGCGGCTGGGACGCGCAGGGCCAGGCGCTGCACTGCATGCACAACGTCGAGTGGCTGGCCGCCGATGGCAGCGTGCTGGCTGCTTCCGATGCGCAGCAGCGCGAAGCATTCCTGGCCCATGTGGCCGAGCATCGAGCGCCGCGGCTGGCCTCGCACTGGGCCTGGCTCATGCGGCCGCTGGTCAGCGACCATTCGGACGAGGCCGGGACGCTGCGCTTCCGCCAGATCGAGTACTACCGGATGCCGGTGATGGCCTACCTCGCGCTCGACGATCCGCGCCGCCTCTCGCGCAGCGATTTCATCCGGCTGGCGATGGTCACCGGCACGGCCGAGCCCCCCGGCAGCGCAACCCGCTCCCTGCCCTACATCGAAGAGCAGGTGGTCGACTTCGAGAAGCGCTTCTGCTACGACCGCTTCTGGACCGATGCCGGTGCCGCGCCCCGCACCCGCTACCTGTGCAACGGCCTCGCGCTGATCGTGATCGGCGATGCCCGCGCCGAATACTTCTGCTGCCGCGACCGCGGCGTGCTGGCGCAGTTCAGGCACCAGCACTTCCTGCTGTTCCTGATCGCGCACTTCCAGAAGGCGGCGCTGCTGATGTACTCCGACCGGCTGGTCGAGGCGCTGCGCATGCTCGACATCCACGACGTCGCCAGCGTCAAGCGCTTCAAGCGAGCGATCCGCGCCAGCTTCGAGGGCTTCCTGCGCTTCACGCACCGCTACTGGTTCCACGAGATCTCGGAGCAGGCGCAGGTGCGCGCGCTGTCCCACATGTGCACCACGCACCTGGGGCTCGACCCGCTCTACGACGAGGTCAAGGAGCGCATCGCCGACATGAACACCTACCTCGAAGCCGACAGCCTGCGCCGCCAGGCCAACACGGTCGTGCGGCTCACGGTGGTCACGCTGTTCGGCCTGATCGGCACCATCACCACCGGCTTCCTCGGCATGAACCTGCTGGCCGAGGCCGACTCGCCGCTGTGGCGCAAGCTGCTGTGGTTCGGCATCGTCTTCGCATTCACCACCTGGCTCACGGTCTACACCATGGTCAAGTCGAAGCGCCTGTCGGACTTCATCGATGCGCTGTCCGACGAGCGGCACACGCTGCGCACCAAGCTCGGCGTGCTGGCCCGGGTCTGGCGCCCGGGTTCGGACTGAGCGCGTGTCGAGGGGCGCTGTCTCGCCATGACCAGGAGCCTTGCTGCGTCGCTGCTGCTGGCCTTGGCCGCCTGGAGTTCTCATGCCGCCGACATGGGGATCCGCATCACCGGGCCGGTGGTCCGGAATGCACTTCCTTCCGGCTCCGGCATGAGCTGGCATGCGGGAAGGTATTTCGTGGTCGGGGACGATTCGCCCTATCTGTTCACGCTGGATCGGAAGTTCACGATCACCGACCGCTCGCTGTTGAAAGACGATCCGGTCCAGGACAACGGCCGCATCGCCAAGGACATCAAGCCCGACTACGAGGCGATGGCCACCGTCACGTGGAACGGCTCGGTCTGGAACCTGATCCTGGGCTCAGGCAGCAAGAAGGGCACGCGGGAAAGCGGACTGCTGGTCGCCACGGATGGCAAGTCAACCTCGCATGCGCGGGACATGGCCGCGCTGTACCGGGACTTCGCCGCCCTTGCGGGTTTCAAGGCAGGCCAGACGGTCAACATCGAGGCCCTGGCCATTGCCCATGGCGATGCCTATTTCTTCAACCGAGGCAACGCCGACAGAAACCTCCTGTTCACGGTCGCGCTCGCCGACCTCATGGCCTACATGACCGGCAAGGCCGACAAGATCGCCGACGTCGGCCTGCACGACGCCAGACTGCCCCGACTGAACGGGATCGAGGCAGGGTTCTCCGGCGCCGACTACTGGCCCGAGATCGACAGCCTGGTCTACAGTGCCTCCGTCGAGGGATCCGACAACGCCTACGAGGACGGCGCGGTGCTCGGCAGCTACCTCGGGCTGATTCCCCGGTCCAGGCTCAAGGACCGCGCGCCCCTGGACCTGAGCCGAAGCGCGCAACGCCTCTCCAGCGGCGGCCTGCCGGTCAAGACCAAGGTCGAGTCCGTCGCGCTGACGCACACCGAAAGGCAGCGGGCCATCGGTGCCCTGGTCAGCGACAACGACGACGGCAGCAGCGAGTTCTTCGACGTCGTGTTGACCGTCAAGCCCGCGCGGCGACACTGATCACAGCGGCTCAGCTCGCGGCCGCGTCCCTGGCGCGCGGCAGCCAGACCTCGATCGCGCCCGGGTCCGAAGGCACCGGGCGCGGCAGCAGCCGGATCACCCACGGCTGCCCGGTCGGCGACTGCGCGGTCTGGATCAGGGCCTGCGCACAGGCGCGCGAAGCTTCCTCGCGGATGACGACGGTCGGCACCGGATGCCCCACCGGCAGCGCGCGCCCGGCGCGGCGCGAGGTGCTCAGCACGTCCTCGATCGGCGGCACCGAGGCGCCGAGCTCGCGCCACGGGGCGCGCCAGGCGCGCGCCTTGTCGCGCAGGCCGGTGCCGTAGCTCAGGATGTAGACCACCGCGCCTTCGCAGACGTTCGGCGCAATCGGCGCCGGCGGCGGCGCGCCGGTGCCTTCGGGCGACGGCGCGTAGGTTGGCGGCGGGCCGGCCGCCGTCGGCGGGGCGCTCGCCACCAGGTCGCCGCGGCCGAATCCGCCGAGCCGGTCGCGCAGCCAGACCGCGAGCTTGAAGGGCTCCGGCAGGGTGCCGCTGCAGTTCTGCTTGGAACCCGTCTGGCCGCTGTAGTCGCGCGCCCAGTAGCGCGGCGCGCAGGGCGGCGCCTGCGCCGGCTGCAGGCAGTCGATGCCGTTGCCGGGATCGAGCAGCCGCGCGCAGGCCGGCGTGCGCTGGCCCAAGGCCTCGCCGGCGCAGGCCTGCTTGGCATCGTCGACGATCCGCACCGAGAGCCGGAACTTGGCCATGAAGTTGTCGCTGCCCTCGCGGCACAGCAGGTCGCCGGTGCGCAGCAGCTCGGCCGCCAGCAGGGCCGGCGCGTCGCTGTCGGCTTCGCCGTTGCGCAGGTGGGCCCAGCGTTCGGTGAGGTCCTTGAAGGCACTGTTTTCCGACCGCTCCTGGTCGGCACGCTGGGCGCGCCAGCCGTCGATGCCCTGCCAGGCGGCGACGCCGAAGGTGGCGGCGGTGCCGAGGCCGATCGACGCCGTCACCGCGCCGGCCTTGAGCACACGGGCCTGCAGCCGGCTCATCGAGCCCACCGCGGCCGCCGTGGCGCTGTCCTTGCCGCCCGGCTTGGCGCCGCGGGCGCTCGAATCCGGCTGGCCGTCGTCGAGCACGAACAGCCCCGGCGCGCCCTGCGCGACGTGCTCGAGCATCTCCTCGTCGAGCCGGAAGCCGATCTCCGAGCCGAGCCGGAAGTAGCTCTCCCATTGCGCCTCGTCGAAGAACTGGTCGGTGGTCGGCTGCTGCGGAAACAGCGGGTTGGCGGCCTTGAAGTTGACCAGGTCGACCGGCAGCGCGGCCGAGACATTGGGCTTCACCAGCACGATCTGCCCGGTGGCGCCACTCGCATAGCGCACCTGCGCCAGCGCCAGGCAGGCCTGGCTGGTCGGCGAGGCCAGGTCGTTGAGCGAGCCGAAGGCACCCAGGTGCGTCCATTCGGCGTCGGGCCGCGGCTTCATGAAGACGATCTCGGCATTGAGGTCGATGCGAGCCCGCCGGATCAGGATCTCGAGGTCGCAGAAGCGGTAGTCCGGATCGGCGCCGCAATCGGCGATGACGATCAGCGCCGCCTCTTGCCGCAGCAGCGCGTAGGCGCCGGTGTTCTCGAAATGGCCGCCATCGCTCAGGTACCAGTTGGCCGAGCTGCTGCCCGGAAAGGCACCGAAGCACTCGAGCAGCAGGAAGCGAGTCTTCATGAGCAGCGGGCTCGCATGGATCACCGCGCCGTGCTGGGCAATGCCGGCCCCGGCACTGTTCCACCAGTAGCCGAGCCGAAGGCCCGCGAACACCGACAGCGCCGAGATGCCACGTTTGGTGAGCCGCCCGAGGCCCGGCGCGAAAGCCGCGCCTGAAATCGCCATCCAGGCCCCCAGGGTCAGCGCACCGTCGCCATGCGCCTGTGCCCATGGGGCGCCGCCGGCCTGCATCCAGCCCAGCGGGCCGATGGTCAATGGCTGGCTCTTGCGGTCGCGGTTGAACAGGCGCTCCTTGGTGTCGTGCGTCTGGTTGATGCACACGTTGGCCAGGTGCACCGGGCCGCCATTGGCATGCGGCGCATAGCGCAGCTGCGAGATGTCGTCGTGCGGATCGACCTCGCCGACCGGCACCTGCGGCGGCTCCAGTCCGGAAACCTTGTCGAGGGCCTGGGCCCCCAGCCGCCGCGCGTTGGCGGCACCGAGATAGCCCCGCACGATGCGCGCCTTGTAGAACATGTGCAGCGACGACGCATTCAGGAAGGCGAAGTTGCGCCCGGTCGCCAGCGCATAGACGCCGATGATCACGGCGATGGTGCCGAGCCAGGCCCAGCCGCGCATGAAGTCCAGCCCCGCGGGCGTGAAGACCGGCAGCAGCACGGCCGCATACACCACGCCGACCCACCAGGCCGCGAGGCAGAAGGCCAGCGCCAATCCGAGCAGGCTGGCGAGCGTCAACATCAGCGTCTTGCCGACGCCGGGCAGTTCCTGCCGGTGCGACAGCAGCATCGGCAGCACACCGCGCAGCACCGCGGCCGCCACCAGCAGCACCGCGCCGTACGAGACGCGCTGCTCCTGGCCCTCGGCCGCCAGCCACCAGGCGCTGCGGTCGAGCAGGCCGAGCATGACGATCAGCAGCGCGGTGTTCATCACCGAGGCCAGCCGGTCGGTCAGCTCGTTGCGCAGTTCGCCGGGCGAGCGCCGGCGGCTGCGGTGCAGCACCCACAGCAGGGCCACCACCCAGCACACCGCGAAGGCCTCGAAGGCCGGCGCCAGCCAGGGTGGACCGCTGTAACGCTGCATCAGCCTCGGCGCGACGAAGGCCGCGCCAAGGCCCAGCGCCAGCCACATCGCGACCTGCAGCAGCATCGACGAGGTCGACGGCCTGTCGTGCACCGACCAGTAGGCGCAGGCCAGGACCACCGAGGCGAGGAAGGGACCGACCAGCGTGAACCACAGCGTCGGCCACTGCGTGGCCCACTCGACCACCAGCCGCATGTAGTGCTCGGCATAGAGCTCGGGGGTTCGCAGCACCGCGTCCGGCGGCACGCTGTTCAGGTCGACGGCACGGAACACGGCGTCCCACAGCAGCAGGTTGGTGGCCGCCAGCACCATGCCGATCAAGCTGGCGGCGATCGCCAGCTCGATGTGGGTGGCCAGGAGATTGCGCAGATAGAGCGCGGTGGCGAACAAGGTGTCGCGCAGGCCGCCCGGAATCAGGTAGCGCCCGTTGGCGCGCAGCCACCAGCCGAATCGCGCCCGGTCGACATCACTGAGCGCGACCTCGATCTCGCGCACCTCCTGGGCCGAGTGGGCATTGGTGCACAACCGCCCGAGCGCGGCACCGATGTAGCCACCTCCCGACACGGTCGACATCAGGTCGAACTTGAGCAGTTGCCGACGTGCCGCCAGCGCCTTCAGCAGGCCCAGGCAGAAGGTGGCGCTACGGATGCCCCCACCCGACAGCGCCAGGCCCCAGGGCCGTCGGCCATCGTCGGCGCCGTGCAGGGCGCGTCGACGCTCGGCGACCAGCTTCTGGATGGTGTCGTCCATTCGGCTCCTCGTCGTTCGATGCAATATTTCATGCACGCGGCGATCGATCAATGGCTCGAATGGCCTATGCCGGGGCGCAAGTGCAGGCCTCGACGGGCCGCATTGGGTCAGCTCGCGGCCGCACCCGCCCGACAAACCGCACGCTCCGGGCCTCGTGAGTGATCCAGAGCGGCGGCCAGCGCATCTTCTACAGCGGCGACTCGGGCGACCGGCTCAACGTCTGCGTTGACGCTCCTGCGCCCGCCGCACCTGCCGGCTCTGTCCGGCCTCGGCGGCCGCCCGGGCCTGCTCGGCCTTCTTCTGCCGCCGGCGGTTCGACAGCCAGCGGCCCAGCACGAAACTGGCCAGGCCGCTCAGGACCGCGATCGCCAGCCCGATGATTCCGATTTCCATGGCCCGCGTCCCTACAGCACGCGCACGATGCCGCTCGGCTTGAAGCCGAGGTCGGCCGCCTTGCCCTTGCGCGCCCGGCTGCCGCGGGCGTTGTTGAGCGTGCGGATTTCCAGCGTCTCCTCGCGCTCCTTGCCGCCGCGGCCGATGCCCTCGATCTTCACGCTGCGGGTGTAGGCCGCCGCACCGGCCAGCGTGTCCTTGGCCTCGAGGTCGATCAAGGTCAACCCGCGGCCGCCCTTCGGCAGTGCCTTGATTTCTCCGATCTCGAAGGTCAGGATCCGGCCGCCGGTCGAGGCACAGGCCACGTGCGTGGCCGCCGGCAACGGCTCGGCACCGCCGGCGCCGCCGACCAGCGACGGCCGGCAGAGCTGCTCGCCCTCGCCGACGTCGATGAAGGCCTTGCCGCCGCGCTGCCGCGAGACCATGTTCTCGACCGCCGCGATGAAGCCGTAGCCGCCGGTGTTCGCAAGCAGCAGGCTGGCGCCGAGCGGCCCGGCGAAGTAATGCGCCACGTGCGTGCCGCTGTCGAGGTCGATCAGCGTCGTCACCGGCTGGCCGTCGCCGCGACCGCCCGGCAGCGAGGCCACCGGCACGCTGTAGACGCGCACGCCCTTGTCCTTGGCGGTGCCGAAGACCAGCAGCATGTCGACCGAGCGGCATTCGAAGGCCTCGTACAGCGCATCGCCCGACTTGAAGCTGTACTCCGGCGCCGCCGCGCCCGCGGCGCGCTCGCTGGCCCAGCCTTTCTGCGTGCGCACCCAGCCCTTCTGCGACACGATCACGGTCACCGGTTCGTCGACCACGCGCACTTCGGCGACCGCGCGCTTCTCGGCCTGGATCAGCGTGCGGCGCGGATCCTCGAAGCTCTTCGCGTCGGCCTCGATCTCCTTGACCAGCAGGCGGCGCAGCGCGGCCGGGCTGGCGAGGATGTCCTCGAGCTTCTTCTGTTCCTCGCGCAGGCCCTTGAGCTCCTGCTCGATCTTGATCGCCTCCAGCCGCGCAAGTTGCCGCAGGCGGATCTCGAGGATGTCCTCGGCCTGCCGCTCGCTGAGGTTGAAGCGCGCGATCAGCGCCGCCTTCGGGTCCTCGGCGGCGCGGATGATCGCGATCACCTCGTCGATGTTGAGCAGCACCAGCTGCCGCCCCTCGAGGATGTGAATGCGGTCCTGCACCTTGCCCAGGCGATGGCGCGAACGCTTCTCGACCGTGATCTCGCGGAAGGCGACCCATTCGTTGAGCATCTGCCGCAGCGACTTCTGCGTCGGCTTGCCGTCGATGCCGACCATCGTGAGGTTGATCGGCGCCGAAGTCTCCAGCGAGGTCTGCGACAGCAGCATCGTGCTGAACTCCTCCTGGCCGATGCGCGAGGTCTTGGGTTCGAACACGAGGCGCACCGGCGCGTCCTTGCTCGACTCGTCGCGGACGCCGTCGAGCAGCGACAGCACCGCCGCCTTCAGCTGCGTCTGCTCGACCGAGAGCGCCTTCTTGCCGGCGCGGATCTTCGGATTGGTCAGCTCCTCGATTTCTTCCAGCACCTTCTGCGAACTGACGCCCGGCGGCAGCTCGTTGACCACCAGTTGCCACTGGCCGCGCGCCAGCTCCTCGATCTTCCAGCGGGCCCGCACCTTGAGCGAGCCGCGGCCGGTGCGATAGGCGTCGGCGATGTCGGTCGCGCTGCTGATGATCTGCGCGCCGCCCGGATAGTCCGGGCCGGGCACGATGGCGAACAGTTCCTCGTCCGTCAGCTTGCCGTTGGCCTTGATCAGCGCCACGCAGGCATCGGCGACCTCGCGCAGGTTGTGGCTCGGGATCTCGGTCGCCAGGCCGACCGCGATGCCGCTGGCGCCATTGAGCAGCGTGAACGGCAGCCGCGCCGGCAGCAGGCGCGGCTCCTCGGTCGAGCCGTCGTAATTCGGGATGAAGTCGACCGTGCCCTCGTCGATCTCGTCGAGCAGCAGGCTGGTGATGCGGGCCAGGCGGGCCTCGGTGTAGCGCATCGCCGCGGCGCCGTCGCCGTCGCGGCTGCCGAAGTTGCCCTGGCCGTCGACCAGCGGATAGCGCTGCGAGAAATCCTGCGCCATGCGGACCAGCGCGTCGTAGGCAGCCTGGTCGCTGTGCGGGTGGAAACGGCCCAGCACGTCGCCGACCACGCGCGCGCTCTTCACGGGCTTGGCGCCGACGGTGCCGTTGGCGCCGCCGAAGCCCAGCCCCATGCGCGACATCGCATAGAGGATGCGCCGCTGCACCGGCTTCTGGCCGTCGCAGACATCGGGCAAGGCGCGGCCCTTGACCACGCTCAGCGCGTATTCGAGGTAGGCGGTCTGCGCGTAGTCGGCCAGCGTCAGCGCGCCATCGTCTTCGGGGCTCTGCAGATCGAGCGTCGGTTGGGAATCCATGGAAAGAGAAGGAAGAGAGAAAGGTTTGCGGGTCTACGGCGTCGCCGGCGCCGCGGGATCGAAAGCCCCCGCGGGCGACGGATCGCTCGGCTCGGGGAGYGCAGGCATGCGGCGCGCGTCGGACGGCATGTTGCCACGCCCGACCGCCCCGCCCTTCGGCACCAGCGCCATGTGGATGYGGCCGGCCGAGCTGCCCCGCCCGAGGGCCGCGGCCGGCTTCAGGTAGGCATAGAGCTGCAGTACGGTCGTCACGTAGTTGCGGGTCTCGGGGTAGTTGGGAATCCTGTTGCCGGCGCGCTGCACCGCCCCCTCGCCGGCGTTGTAGGCCGCCAGCGCGAGTTCGATCTGGCCCGGGAACATCGCGATCAGGTCGCGCAGGTAGCGCGAACCGGTGGCGATGTTGATGCGCGGATCGAACAGCTTGGACTCGATCGAGGCCCGCTTGTCCGGCGCCACGCCGTAGCGCTCGGCCGTCGCCGGCATCAGCTGCATCAGGCCGAGCGCGCCCTTGGGCGACACCGCCTGCGCATCGAAGCCCGATTCGGTCGCGATCAGCGCCTGCAGCAATTCGTAGTCGATGCCGTGATTGCGCGACGCATCGCGCAGTGCCGACTTCGCGACCTTGTAGCCCGGCGAGGCCTCGACCAGCGCCAGCAGGGACTGCGAGGCGCGCGGCACGGGGCCGTCGATCGCGCCCTTGCGGCCGCGCAGCAGCGGCGGCGCGATGCCGTTCGCCGTGTCGAAGCTCTGGCCGCCGCGAAAGAAGACCTGGTAGCGCTCGTCGATCTTCTCGGAGGCAAAATGCGCGCCGCCCTTGTCGTCGATGTAGCCGTAGATGTCGGCCGCGCGCGCCAGCGGCACAAGCAGCAGCAGCATCGACAGAAGCCAAGCTTTCATCGGATTGACCATCCGGCACTATGCCGGCGCGCAGCCCGGCTCAGCCATGCACAACGTCACGAAATGTTTGCCGCCCCCCTGTTCCGGCCGGCGCACCCAGGCCCCTTCGTGGAACACCGAGGAACCGGCTTCGCCGGGCCTCTGGTGTTGCCCCCGGCAGGGGGTGGGCGCCGCTACACGCAGTGAGCGGCAACCTGGGGGCGAGCCACATTCAAACATCGATTTCCACGTCATCGGCCCGCAGCTCCATGAGCTCGCGCCGCGCGGCCGCTTCGCCCTTGCCCATGAGCTTGGTGATCTCGCCCTCGGTGCCCTGGGTGTCGAAGCGTCCCAGCCGCACCTGCAGCAGCCGCCGCGTGTCGGGGTTCAGCGTGGTCTCCCACAGCTGCTCGGCGTTCATCTCGCCCAGCCCCTTGAAGCGGCTGATGCTCCAGGCGCCCTCGCGCACGCCGTCCTTGCGCAGCTTGTCGAGGATCGCCGTGAGCTCGCCCTCGTCGAGCGCATAGAACTTGGAGGCCGGCTTCTTGCCGCGCGCCGGGGCATCGACCCGGAACAGCGGGGGCTTGGCCACGTACACGTGGCCGGCCTCGATCAGCTTCGGGAAATGGCGGAAGAACAGCGTCAGCAGCAGCACCTGGATGTGCGAGCCGTCGACGTCGGCATCGCTCAGGATGCAGACCTTGCCGTAGCGCAGGCCCGACATGTCGGGCGTGTCGCTGGGCCCGTGCGGATCGACGCCGACCGCGACCGAGATGTCATGGATCTCGGTGTTGGCGAACAGCCGGTCGCGCTCGACTTCCCAGGTGTTCAGGACCTTGCCGCGCAGCGGCAGGACGGCCTGGCTTTCCTTGTCGCGGCCCATCTTGGCGCTGCCGCCGGCCGAGTCGCCCTCGACCAGGAAGACCTCGTTGTGCGCCGTGTCCTTGCTCTCGCAATCGGTCAGCTTGCCGGGCAGCACGGCGACGCCGGAGCCCTTGCGCTTCTCGACTTTCTGGCCCGCCCGCTGCCGTGTCTGGGCCGCCTTGATCGCCAGCTCGGCGAGCTTCCGGCCGTAGTCGACGTGCTGGTTGAGCCAGAGCTCAAGCGCCGGCCGCACGAAGCTGGACACCAGCCGCACCGCATCGCGCGAATTGAGCCGTTCCTTGATCTGGCCCTGGAACTGCGGGTCGAGCACCTTGGCCGACAGCACGTAGGAGGCTCGCGCGAACACGTCCTCAGGCAGCAGCTTGACGCCCTTGGGCAGCAGCGAGTGCAGCTCGATGAAGCTCTTGACCGCGTTGAACAGGCCGTCGCGCAGCCCGCTCTCGTGGGTGCCGCCGGCACTGGTCGGGATCAGGTTGACATAGCTCTCGCGCACCGGCTGGCCGTCCTCGGTGAAGGCCACGCACCAGTCGGCGCCCTCGCCTTCGGCGAAGTTGTCGGCGTTCTTGTCGGCATGGCCGGCGCCTTCGAACAGCGGAATCACCGGATCGCCGTTGAGGGTCTGCATCAGGTAGTCGCGCAGGCCGCCCTTGTAGAGCCAGGTCTGGACTTCCTTGGTCTTCTCGACCACCAGCGTGACCGTGACGCCGGGCATCAGCACCGCCTTGCTGCGCAGCAGGTGGGTCAGTTCGCTGACCGGCAGCGCCGCGGACTCGAAATACTTCGGGTCCGGCCAGGCGCGCACCGTGGTGCCCTGCCTGCGGTCGCGCGCGCCGTCGCCGTTGGCCGCGGCGGCCGCGCTCTCCTGCGGCCGCACCTTGAGCTTCTCGATCACGTCGCCGGCCGAGAACGCGAGCTGCGCCACCGAGCCCTCGCGGTACGAGCTGACCTCGAGCCGGGTCGACAGCGCGTTGGTCACCGACACGCCGACCCCGTGCAGCCCGCCCGAGAAGCTGTAGGCGCCGCCCGAGCCCTTGTCGAACTTGCCGCCCGCGTGCAGCCGCGTGAACACCAGTTCGACCACCGGCGCCTTCTCTTCCGGATGGAGTCCGAACGGAATGCCGCGGCCGTCGTCCTCGACGCTGACCGAGCCGTCGGCGTGCAGCGTGACCTTGATCTTCTTGCCGTAGCCSGCGAGCGCCTCGTCGGCGGMGTTGTCCARTACTTCCTGAATGATGTGCAGCGGGTTGTCGGTGCGGGTGTACATCCCGGGCCGCTGCTTGACGGGCTCGAGGCCCTTGAGGACGCGAATCGACGATTCGCCGTAACTGCCTGGTTCCTTGCTTGCCATGGCGCGGGATTCTAGGCCTTGGTGCCGGACAGGCCCGTCGCCCGGTACTACGCCTCGCGCATCAATGACCGGTAAAGATTTCAACAATCGGCGCTGGCGGAGCACCGACATGCTCACCCGCTTTTGGGTACATTTTCCGGGATGACCTCTTCCTCCCAGCCGCTCGGCATCCAGCGGGTGCTCTTCTGCGGCGCCCTGATCGTCACCCTGTCGATGGGGATCCGACATGGCTTCGGCCTGTGGCTGCAGCCGATCACCCAGGACCAGGGCTGGACCCGCCAGGCCTTCTCGCTCGCGCTGGCGATCCAGAACCTTTCCTGGGGCGTCTTCGGCGTCTTCGCCGGCATGCTGGCCGACAAGTTCGGCGCCCTCCGGGTGATGGTGGCCGGCGCCATCTTCTATGCGCTGGGCCTGGCCGGCATGGCGCTGTCGCAAACGCCGCTGCTGTTCGCGCTGACCACCGGCGTGCTGATCGGCGCCGCCCAGGCCGGCACCACCTACGCCGTGATCTACGGCGTGATCGGGCGCCAGATCCCGGCCGAGCGCCGCTCCTGGGCCATGGGCGTCGCGGCCGCCGCCGGCTCTTTCGGCCAGTTCCTGATGGTGCCGGTCGAGGGTCAGCTGATCGCCCGGCTCGGCTGGCAGACCGCGCTGCTGGCGCTGGCCGCCATGGTGCTGTTGATCGTCCCGCTGGCGTTCTCGCTGCGCGAGCCACGGCTGGCGGCTGCCAGCGGCAAGCGCGAGCAGACCATCCTGCAGGCCGTCCAGGAGGCCTTCAAGTACCCGAGTTTCGTGATGCTGATGGCGGGCTACTTCGTCTGCGGCTTCCAGGTCGTGTTCATCGGCGTCCATATGCCGAGCTACCTGCGCGACAAGGGGCTCTCGCCCGAGGTGGCGAGCTATGCCCTGGCGCTGATCGGGCTGTTCAACATCTTCGGCACCTACACCGCGGGTGCGCTCGGTGCCCGGCTGGCCAAGCGCAAGCTGCTGGCGGCCATCTACCTGGGCCGCGCGGTGGCGATCGCACTGTTCCTGCTGGCGCCGCTGTCGCCGCTCTCGGTCTACGCGTTCGCCGCCGTGATCGGCTTCCTCTGGCTTTCCACCGTGCCGCTGACCAGCGGCATCGTGGCCCAGATCTTCGGCGTCGCCCACCTCTCGATGCTCGGCGGCTTCGTCTTCCTGAGCCACCAGATCGGCTCCTTCCTGGGCGTCTGGCTCGGCGGCTACCTGTATGACCGCCTGGGCAGCTACGACCTGGTCTGGTACATCGCGATCATGCTCGGCATGATGGCCGCGCTGATCAACCTGCCGGTCAGGGAAAGCGCGATCCTGCGTCCGCGCGTGCAACCGGCGTGACCGCCGCCATGAACGGAATCACCCGCCATCGCCTGGTCCGGGCCGCCTGGCTGGGCGCTGCGACGCTCGCGCTGGCGGCGGTTTTCGCTCTCTACACCCGTCCGGAGTTCCTCGTGACCCTGGCCGGCCAGATCTGGAGCTGCTCTTGATGAACCACGCGACGCTCGCGCCCTCGCCCTGGATCGTGCGCTGGTCGCACCTGCTGGCGCCCGGTGCCCCGGTGCTGGACGTGGCCTGCGGCAGTGGCCGCCACATGCGCTGGTTCGCCGGCCGGGGCCATCCCGCGACCGGCGTCGATCGCTCGCCGGAGGCCGTCGATGCGGCTGCGCCCTTCGGCCAGGCCGTGCTGGCCGACATCGAGGACGGCCCGTGGCCCTTCGAAGGCCGGCATTTCGGCGCGGTCGTCGTCACCAACTACCTCTGGCGCCCGCGCCTGCCGGACATCGTCCGGGCAGTGGCGCCCGGCGGCGTTTTGCTTTATGAAACCTTCGCGGCAGGCAACGAGAGCGTGGGCAAGCCGTCGCGGCCCGATTTCCTGCTCCAGCCCGGCGAACTGCTGGCGGCCTGCGCCGGCCTGCGCGTGGTGGCCTACGAGGATGGATTCCTGTCCGAACCGGAGCGTTTCGTCCAGCGAATCGCCGCCGTCCGTCCGCAGACCGGTCCCGGGTCGCCGCTGCGCCATCCCTTGCAAGCGCCCTAGCAAGGGCGGTCCAATGCCGGGGGGCGGGGCCAATCAGTAGAATGGCTGCTTTTCGGGCAACCCACAAAGAGATTCCCTTGGAGCAACTGACAGGTAGCATCGTTGCGCTCGTCACGCCGATGCACGACGACGGCAGCGTCGACTATCCCGCCCTGCGCCGGCTGATCGACTGGCACATCGACGAAGGCACCGATTGCCTCGGCGTCGTCGGCACCACCGGCGAATCGCCGACGGTCGACGTCGAGGAGCACTGCGAGATCATCCGCGTCTCGGTCGAACAGGCCCGCGGCCGCGTGCCCGTGATGGCCGGCTGCGGCGCCAATTCCACCAAGGAAGCGATCGAACTCGCCAAGTTCGCCAAGGGCGTGGGCGCCGATTGCCAGCTGCAGGTGGTGCCCTACTACAACAAGCCGACCCAGGAAGGCCAGTACCAGCACTTCAAGGCGATCGCCGAAGCGGTGGGCGACCTGCCGACGGTGCTCTACAACGTGCCCGGCCGCACGGTGGCGGACATGGCGCACGACACCGTGCTGCGCCTGTCGCAGGTGCCCGGCATCATCGGCATCAAGGAAGCCACCGGCAACATCGAACGCGCCCAATGGCTGATCCGCGACCTGCCCAAGAGCTTCGCGGTCTATTCCGGCGACGACCCGACCGCGGTCGCGCTGATGCTGTGCGGCGGCCAGGGCAACATCAGCGTCACGGCCAATGTCGCGCCGCGCAAGATGCACGAGCTCTGCGTCGCCGCGATCGCCGGCGACGTCAAGCGCGCGATGCAGATCCAGTTCGAACTGATGCCGCTGCACCGCCACCTGTTCGTCGAACCGAATCCCATTCCGCTCAAGTGGGCCATGGCACGGCTCGGACTGTGCGGCGGCACCCTGCGCCTGCCCCTCACCGAACTGTCCGAAAGCGGCCGGCCGATGGTCGAATCCGCGTTGCGCGCCAGCGGCCTCCTCAAGGACTGACCCCATCTTTACAGCGGGCGTTCGCGAACGCCGGCAACCTTTTGCCCGGGCCGCGCTCTGAAGGAGCGGGCACCGCGCCCACCGATTGAGCTCAAGGAAGTAGACGTTGAAAACCATTTCGCGATTCGCATTGCTGGCCCTGGTCGCCAGTCTCGCTGCCTGCTCGGCCCTCGAGAGCGACAAGATCAACTACAAGAGCGCCGGCAAGGCCCCGACCCTCGAGGTTCCGCCCGACCTGAGCCAGCTCACGCGCGAGAACCGCTACGCGATCCCGGGCGGCGCGGTCACGGCCAACGCCTACCAGGCAGGCCTCGCCAGTGCGCCGGGCCAGCCGACCGCGGTCAGCTCGATCGGCGACGTGCGCATGGAGCGCGCCGGCACGCAGCGCTGGCTGGTGGTCAACCGCTCGGCCGACCAGCTCTGGGAGCCGGTGCGCGACTTCTGGCAGGAGAGCGGCTTCCTGCTCACCACCGACCAGCGCAATCTCGGCATCATGGAAACCGACTGGGCCGAGAACCGCGCCAAGCTGCCGCAGGACATCATCCGCAGCACGATCGGCAAGCTCATGGACTCGGTCTACTCGACCGGTGAGCTCGACCGCTTCCGCACCCGGATGGAGCGCACGCCCAACGGCACCGAGATCTTCATCAGCCACCGCGGCATGGAAGAGGTCTACAGCAGCTCGCGCAAGGACCAGACGGCCTGGCAGCCACGCGCCAGCGACCCCGAGCTCGAAGCCGAGTTCATGCGTCGCCTGATGGTCAAGCTCGGCGTCTCGCAAGAGCAGTCGAAGGTCATCGCCGCCGCCGGCGCCGCGCCGCAGACCGCCAAGGTCTCCACCGTCGGCGGCCAGCCGGTTGTGCAGATCAGCGAGAACTTCGATCGCGCCTGGCGCCGCGTCGGCCTGGCCCTCGACCGCACGGGCTTCACGGTCGAGGACCGCGACCGCTCCGCCGGTACCTACTTCGTGCGCTATGTGCCGCCGAACCCGAACAAGTCGGAACCCAGCGTGTTCGCCAAGCTGCTCAACTTCGGGCCCGGCAAGACCGAGGCGCCGCTCAAGTTCCGCATCCTGGTCAAGGGCCAGGGCGAGACCAGCACGGTGTCGGTCCTGAACGAGAGCGGCGCGGCCGACAGCACGGCCAATGCGCAACGCATCGTGCGGGTCATCGCCGACGACCTGAAGTAAGCCGTCCGCTCCCGATGCTGCGCTTTCGCAGTCTGGGCAGCGGCAGCACCGGCAACGCCACGCTGGTCGAAGCGACCAGCGGCGGGCGCACCTCACGGCTCCTGATCGACTGCGGCTTCGGACTGAAGCAACTCGACAGCCGGCTGGCGCGGGCCGGCCTCGCGGCCGGCGACATCGACGCCATCTTCATCACCCACGAGCACGGTGACCACATCGGCTGCGCGCGGGCGCTGTCGCGCCGCGAACGGATCCCGGTGTGGATGAGCGAAGGCACCTGGCTGGCGACCGGCGGGCACGACTACGAAGGCCGTCTCATGCTCGCGCGGGACGGCGTCGACATCGAGGTCGGCGAGCTCCGCCTCCTGCCCTTCACCGTGCCGCACGATGCGCGCGAGCCGCTGCAGTTGCGCTGCACCGACGGCGCACGGCACCTCGGCGTGCTGACCGACCTGGGCCACGCGACGCCCCATGTGCTGGCACGCCTCATGGGCCTGGATGCCCTGCTGCTCGAGTTCAACCACGACAGCGAGCTGCTGGCCGGCTCGGCCTATCCGCCCTTCCTCAAGCAGCGCGTCGGCGGCAACTACGGCCATCTCTCGAACGAAGCCGCCGCAGCCATCGCRCGCGCGGTGCATCACGGCGGCCTGCGCCACGTGGTGGCGGCCCACCTGAGCGAGCAGAACAACCGGCCGGAGATCGTGCGCCGCATGATGGCCGAGGCGCTCGGCGCCATCGAGCACGAGATGCTCACCGCCACGGCCGCGGAAGGCTCCCCCTGGCTCGACCTGTGAAACCATGAAAAAGGCCGCCCGAAGGCGGCCCGCAGGGACGGCGGCCGGCCTCAGGGCTTGGCAGGCGGGGCCTCGGCACTCTTCTTCGCGGCCTCGGTCGCCGCATTGGCGGCATCGAGCGCGGAAGACGCGCTCGGCGACGGCGTCGCCGCGGACTCTGCGGGTGCCGCTGGTGCCGCTGGCGGCGCGACCTGCGCCGGCGGCGGCGTGACCACGGCCGGCGGGGCTTCCTCCTTCTTTCCGCAGGCCGCCAAGGCGACAGCGGCGAGCAGCGAAGCGAGCAGAACGGATTTCTTCATGGGGTGACTCCTTGGGATGAAAATGGCAGTCAAAAAATTCTAGGCCGGCTCTCCAGCCCCACGCACTGTCGCGGTGCAATTCGCGGCGTTGGCTTACAAGCCCAGCGTGCTCGCCGGAAATGCAGGCCGCGCATGGCGCAGGCATTCGTCGATGCGCTCGCGCAGGGCGCGCCGCCCCTCCGGCGCACGGCCGCAAACCCCTCGCGCATGCTCGACATCGATGCGATGCAGGAACCAGCCGGGCGTCCAGATCGCGCTGGGCACCGACGGCACGCCGGGGCCGTGGCAGACGCGGGCGTCGACGATGTGGCTCCACATGCGGCGCCATTGCACGAAGCGTGCATGTTCACGCGCGAAGACGTCGAAATGCTGCGCCAGCAACACCAAGCCGCGCCCAGCCGCAGACCAGGCCTGCAAGGCCTCGACGCTCGCGCGCTCGCCGAGGGGCCAGTCGACGAAGTCGGGGTCCGACAGTACGATCTCGCGCCAGTTCTGCCGCGCCGCCGCGTCGAGCGCTGCATGCAGGTGCGCCTGGAAGGCCTGGCGGCCGTCGAAGGCGCCCTCGGGCAAGTCGATGCCGACGCTGTCATCCGGCATGCAGCCACCCCGCTTCGCACCAGTCGCCCAGCAGTGCGAGCGCGTCCTCGCTGGCGCCCGCCAGGTCGCGCGCGCCGAGCATGCGCTGGTCTGCCAGCCGCCGCATCAGCGTCGCGTCGCGGCCGCCCGCGCGGAAACTCTCGCCGTTGATGTAGAGATGGCGCGCGTCGTAGAGCATGCGGGTGCGGCGGTCCAGCGCCACGCCGCTCCAGCGCTCGGGCATTTCACCGGCATCGAACCAGACCGTCGGCTTCGGCTCGGTCATCGACTCGCCGAGCGCACGGTCGATCACGTCGCCATCGCGCAGCGCGGCCAGCACCGCCTCGCGCGCGAAGGCCTGCAGCGCCGGCGGCATCGCGGCCGGCCGGTCCAGCGCAGGCTGCTTCGGGTCGCGGTAGTGCACGGCCGAGCCGGCCGGGGCATCCTGCAACTCGTCGCCGTGCGCCTCGGCGATGCGCGCCAGCAAGTCGGCACCAAGCGGCGCGGCAGCCGGCGAGCGCAGGCCGATCGAGTAGGTCATGCAATCGTCGCCGACCGCAACGCCGTCGTGCGCATAGCGCGGCGGCAAGTACAGCATGTCGCCGGGCTCGAGGACGAAAGTTTGCTCCGGCTCGAACTGGGCCAGGATCTTCAGCGGCACGTCGGGCTGCAAGGCCAGGTCGCGCTGCCTGCCGATCGACCAGCGGCGGCTTCCCTGCGCCTGCAGCAGGAACACGTCGTAGCTGTCGAAATGCGGACCCACGCCACCGCCGTTGCTGGCATAGCTGATCATCAGGTCGTCGAGCCGCGCATCGGGGACGAAGCGGAACTGCTGCAGCAGTTCATGCGCGCCCTGGTCATGCAGGTCGGCGCCCTGCACCAGCAGGGTCCAGCCGGGCTGCTGCAACGGCGGCAGCGCCCGGCGCGCGAACGGGCCGTGCTTCAGGGCCCAGCCCGCCGGGCCATGGCGGATGAGGCGCGATTCGACCTCGTCGCGGGCGGCCATCCCGAACAACGCGGAACGCGCAATCGGTGGCACCATGGCGGGCACGGCCTGGCGAACCAGCAGGGGTTTCTTCTGCCAGTGACGGTGCATGAACTGCTGGGCGGTCAGGCCGCCGAGCAGGGGCAAGGGTTGATCGATCTCCATGGGAGAATTCTGCAATGGAAATCTCAGAACAATGCGTGGTCGGCCTGACCTGGACGCTGAAAGACACCCTGGGCGAAGTGCTGGACGTGCTCGACGACCCGGTGGAATTCCTGGTCGGCRGCGAYGATCTCTTCGATGCGATCGAAGCCGCCCTGCTCGGCCATGAGCCCGGCGCCCGGGTGCTGCTGCAGCTCGAGCCCGAACAGGCCTTCGGCGACTTCAACGACCAGTTGTTGTTCCTGGAGCCGCGCAAGCTGTTCCCGGAAGGCACCGAAGAAGGCATGACCTTCGACGGCGCGGCGCTGCCGCAGGGCGTGAATCCCGACATGCCCAGGGACGTGCTCTACACCGTCAGCGAGATCTATCCGGAACACCTGGTGCTCGACGGCAATCAT
Organism: Variovorax sp. P1_H2; assembly: GCF_056405295.1. Lineage (NCBI taxonomy): Bacteria > Pseudomonadati > Pseudomonadota > Betaproteobacteria > Burkholderiales > Comamonadaceae > Variovorax > Variovorax sp. P1_H2. The sequence goes on from NZ_JBFUCJ010000013.1 coordinate 69,822, forward strand.
CCGTTGGCGGGCATCGCGATCCGGCTCGACATGACCGTGAAATCGGTGCGCGAAGCCAGCGAGGAAGAAATCGGCCGCGGCAGCGCGGGCACCGGCTTCTTCAAGGTCCCGGCCACAGCCCCTGGCAACAATCTGTTGCATTGACCCTCCCTGCGTGCACAAAAAAGCCGGGCAGCGCCCGGCTTTTTCGTTCAGGTGCGCCTGGCTCAGTAGCGCGATATCTGGCCGTTGTCGATGCGTACGCGATCGCCGATGCGCAGGTCGCCCGGCGAAGGCACGTCAAAGGCCCGGAAGCCGCCGTTGTCGGTCTGCACCGAGACCCGGAAGCTCTGGTAGGTGCGCGGCGCATTGTTGTTGGCCTCGACCGCGTTGCCGATCAGCGCACCGCCGACCGCACCGGCGATGGTCGCCGCGGTATTGCCGCGGCCGCTGCCGACCTGGTGGCCGAGCACGCCGCCGGCCAGACCGCCGACCACCGCGCCGGCGCCGCTCGGCGCCGCACCCGAGGACTGGCTCTGGATCACCTCGATGTTGGCGACACGGCCGTACTCGACATACGGGCCTTGTGCCATCGGTTGCGGCGGTTGATACGGATAGCGCGTGGTCTGGTAGACCGGGGCGGGTGCCACGCAAGCGGTCAGCGTGGCCAGCGCCACCACCGAAAACGTGACTGAAGCGATGCGGATGGAATGTTTCATGACAGGTTGCTTCTTAAAAAACGGCGGCCGTTTGGCGCCTCGCATGCAATCAACGCAGCAGCGACGCGCCCGATGACCTGGACAGATGCTGAAACCTTCGATGCATCACAGCGTCTCCAGTTCCATTCTTTACGCGTAGGCAAGGCGCGGGCCTGCGCCGCACCTGGCCCTCAATGCTTGCCGGTGGAGCCGTAGCCGCCCTCTCCGCGCTCGCTCGGCGGAAACTCGGCCACGACATTGAACCGCGCCTGCACCACCGGCACGATCACCAGTTGCGCCAGCCGCTCCATCGGCTGCAGGACGAACGGGGTGTCGCTGCGGTTCCAGGCGCTGATCTTCAACTCGCCCTGGTAGTCGCTGTCGATCAGCCCGACCAGGTTGCCGAGCACGATGCCGTGCTTGTGGCCGAGCCCCGAGCGCGGCAGGATCAACGCCGCATAGCCCGGGTCGGCCAGGTGGATCGCGATCCCGGTGCCCACCAGTTGCCACGCATTCGGCTCCAGCGTGATGGGCGCGTCGAGGCAGGCCCGCAGGTCGAGTCCGGCGCTGCCGGAGGTCGCGTAGGCAGGCAGTTGGTCCTGCATGCGGGGATCGAGGATGCGAACGTCGACTTTCAATGGGGTGCCTTTGCTTGTTGTTGCGGTGATGGAGGGAACGCCGCGGGTTCAGTGCGAACCGGCGGCAGGAAGGCGGGCCGCGATCTCGAGCACCAGTTCGCGCGCCAGCGTGAGCTTGGGCGCCTGCGGCAGTTCGCGCACGCCGTTGGCATCGACCAGCAGCAGGCTGTTGTGGTCCTGGCCGAAGGTCAGCGGACCGATGTTGCCGACCAAGAGCGGAATGCCCTTGCGCTCGCGCTTGGCCTTCGCGTGCTGGGCGAGATTCTCGCTCTCGGCTGCGAAGCCGACGCAGAACAGCGCGCCGGCCTTGGCGCGCGCGCTCTGGGCCACGGTCAACAGGATGTCCTGGTTTTCGACGAAGTGCAGCACCGGCGGCTTGCCGCTGCCGTCCTTCTTGATCTTCTGTTCACTGTGCGAGGTCGGACGCCAATCGGCGACCGCCGCGGTGGCGACGAAGACCGACGCCGCCTGCACCGCCTGCTGAGTGGCTTCGAGCATCTCCTGCGCCGACAGCACGTCGATTCGGCGCACGCCGCGTGGCGTCGGCAGATGGACGGGGCCGGCCACCAGCGTGACCTCTGCGCCGGCATCTCGCGCGGCGCGGGCAATCGCGAAACCCATCTTTCCGGAAGAATGGTTGGTGATGCCGCGGATCGGATCGAGCGCCTCGAAAGTCGGCCCGGCCGTGACGACCACCTGCTGTCCGGAGAGCACCTTGGGCTGGAATTGGGCGATGACTTCCTCGAGCAGCTGCTGCGGCTCGAGCATCCGGCCATCGCCGGTCTCGCCGCAGGCCTGCCAGCCGTTGCCCACGCCCAGCACGCGGGCGCCGTCGGCATCGACCTGGCGCAGGTTGCGCTGCGTCGCCGGGTGAATCCACATCTCGCGGTTCATGGCCGGCGCGATCAGCAAAGGCACCCGCTCCGAAGGCCGCGCCAGGCACAGCAGGCTCAGCAGTTCGTCGGAACGCCCCTGCACCAGCCGGGCGATGAAATCGGCGCTGGCCGGCGCCAGCAGGATCGCATCGGCCTCGCGGCTCAGGTTGATGTGCGGCATGTTGTTGGCTTCGCGCGCATCCCATTGCGAGCTGTAGACCGGCCGGCCCGACAGCGCCTGCATCGTCACCGGCGTGATGAACTGCGCCGCCGCCTCGGTCATGACCACCTGCACCGTGGCGCCGGCCTTGACCAGCAGCCGGCACAGCTCGGCCGACTTGTAGCAGGCCACGCCCCCGGTGAGGCCCAGCAGGATGTGTTTGCCGGCAAGTTCTTGTTGCATCGGCAGAGTTTAAAGCGCCGAGGATCGAGGCCGGGGGGCCGCCCCAAGCGGCCGGCCCGCCCCCCGGTCGGGGGGGAGGGCTTGCCGACACGAAGTGCGGGAAGCCTTCGGGGGGCGAGCAAGTACGGCGCCTATAATCGACATTTCCCACTTCCCGGATCTGCGTCCGGAACTGGCATGACCAAATTCGTCTTCGTCACCGGCGGTGTGGTGTCTTCCCTGGGCAAGGGAATCGCCTCCGCCTCTCTCGCCGCCATCCTCGAATCCCGCGGCCTCAAAGTCACCCTCATCAAGCTCGATCCGTACATCAACGTCGACCCCGGCACGATGTCGCCCTTCCAGCATGGCGAGGTGTTCGTCACCGACGACGGTGCCGAGACCGACCTCGACCTCGGCCACTACGAGCGTTTCATCACGACGCGGATGCGCCGTGCCAACAACTTCACCACCGGCCAGATCTACAAGTCCGTGCTCGAGAAAGAGCGCCGCGGCGACTACCTCGGCAAGACGGTGCAGGTGATCCCGCACATCACCAACGAGATCCAGGAATACGTCAAGCGCGGCGCCGGCATCGGCACCGCCCATGAAGTCGACGTCGCGATCGTCGAGATCGGCGGCACGGTCGGCGACATCGAGTCGCTGCCCTTCCTCGAGGCGGTGCGCCAGATGAGCCTGCGCATGGGCCCCAACAACTCGGCCTTCGTTCACTTGAGCTACGTGCCCTGGATCGCCGCCGCCGGCGAGCTCAAGACCAAGCCGACCCAGCACACGGCCAAGGAACTGCGCGCCATCGGCATCCAGGCCGACGCCCTGCTGTGCCGCGCCGACCGGCCGATCCCCGACGACGAGCGGGCCAAGATCTCGCTGTTCTCGAACGTGCCCGAATGGGGCGTGATCTCGATGTGGGACGTCGACACCATCTACAAGGTGCCGCGCATGCTGCACGAGCAGGGCCTCGACGGGCTCATCTGCGACAAGCTGCGCATCAACACGCCGCCGGCCAAGCTCAAGCGCTGGGACGACCTGGTCTACGAGGTCGAGCATCCGAAAAAGGAAGTGACCATCGCGATGGTCGGCAAGTACGTCGACCTGTCGGACAGCTACAAATCGCTCAACGAGGCGCTGCGCCACGCCGGCATGAAGAACCATGMCCGCGTGAAGATCGACTACATCGACTCGGAAACCATCACGCCGCAGGACGTGGCCCGGCTCGGCAAGTACGACGCCATCCTGGTGCCCGGCGGCTTCGGCCAGCGCGGCGTCGAGGGCAAGATCGCCGCCGCCCGATTCGCCCGCGAGACCAAGGTGCCCTACCTCGGCATCTGCCTGGGCATGCAGGTGGCGACCATCGAGTACGCGCGCAACGTGGCCGGCCTCAAGAACGCCAACAGCACCGAGTTCGACGCCGAGACGCCCACCCCCGTGATCGCGCTGATCACCGAGTGGAAGGACAACGACGGCACGGTCAAGACCCGCGACGAGAAGTCCGACCTCGGCGGCACGATGCGCCTGGGCGCGCAGAGCTCCGACGTCGCGCCCGGCACGCTGGCCCACAGCATCTACGGCGACGTCGTGACCGAGCGCCACCGCCATCGCTACGAGGCCAACGTCAACTACCTGGACGAACTGCGCCGCGCCGGCCTGGTCATCTCGGCGCTGACGCAGCGCGAGCACCTGACCGAAATCGTCGAGCTGCCGCAGGACGTGCACCCGTGGTTCATGGGCGTGCAGTTCCACCCCGAGTTCAAGTCCACGCCCTGGGGCGGTCATCCGTTGTTCAACGCATTCATCAAGGCGGCGCTCGAGCATCAGGGGGCGGACAAGAAGGCATTGAAGGTGGTGGCATGAAGCTGTGTGGATTCGACATCGGGCTGGACAAGCCGTTTTTCCTGATCGCAGGACCCTGCGTCGTCGAGTCCGAGCAGCTTCAAATGGACACCGCCGGCACGCTGAAGGAGATCACCGCCGCGCTCGGCATTCCCTTCATCTTCAAGAGCAGCTTCGACAAGGCCAACCGGTCGTCGGGCACCAGCTTCCGCGGCCCGGGCCGCGACAAGGGGCTCGAGATCCTGGCCAAGGTCAAGCGCGAACTCGGCCTGCCGGTGCTGACCGACGTGCATACGGAAGAAGACATCACGGCCGCCGCCCAGGTGGTCGACGTGCTGCAGACGCCGGCTTTCCTGTGCCGCCAGACCGACTTCATCCGCGCCGTGGCGCAGTCGGGCAAGCCGGTCAACATCAAGAAGGGCCAGTTCCTCGCGCCGCATGACATGAAGAACGTGATCGACAAGGCGCGTGCGGCAGCCAAGGAAAAGGGCCTGCCCGAAGACAGCTTCATGGCCTGCGAACGCGGCGCCAGCTTCGGCTACAACAACCTGGTCTCGGACATGCGCTCGCTGGCGATCATGCGCGAGACCGGCGCTCCCGTGGTGTTCGACGCCACGCACTCGGTGCAGTTGCCCGGCGGCCAGGGCACCAGCTCGGGCGGCCAGCGCGAGATGGTGCCGGTGCTGTCGCGCGCCGCGGTCGCGGTCGGCGTGGCGGGCCTCTTCATGGAGACCCATCCGGATCCCGCCAAGGCGCTGAGCGACGGCCCCAACGCCGTGCCGCTCAAGCACATGAAGGCGCTGCTCGAGACGCTGCTGGCGCTCGACACCGTCACCAAGAAGAACGCATTTCTGGAGGACATCTTCCAGCAATGACCAGCGCCTACATCATCGCCAACGTCGAGGTCACCAACCCGGCGCAATACGAGGACTACAAGAAGTGGTCCTCCGAAGCCATGAAGACGCACGGGGCCGAAGTCTGCGTGCGCGGCGGCAAGGTCGAGGTGCTCGAGGGCGACTGGCATCCCGAGCGCATCGTGATCCTCAAGTTCCCGAGCGTCGAACAAGCGAAGAAATTCAACGACTCGCCCGAGTACGGCAAGGCGCGCGCGTCGCGCCAGGGCGCCGCGATCATGCGAATGATCGTCGTCGAAGGTATGTGATTCCTGTCATTGAGAAAGAGAAAAGAGATGAGTGCAATCGTTGACATCGTCGGGCGCGAAATCCTCGACAGCCGCGGCAACCCCACCGTCGAATGCGACGTGCTGCTCGAATCGGGCACCATGGGCCGCGCCGCCGTGCCTTCGGGCGCATCGACCGGCTCGCGCGAAGCGATCGAGCTGCGCGACGGCGACAAGGGCCGCTACCTGGGCAAGGGCGTGCTCAAGGCGGTCGAGAACATCAACACCGAGATCTCCGAGTCGGTGCTCGGCCTCGATGCCAGCGAGCAGGCCTTCCTCGACCGCACGCTGAACGACCTCGACGGCACCGAGAACAAGGCCCGACTGGGCGCCAACGCGACCCTGGCCGTGTCGATGGCCGTGGCCCGCGCCGCGGCCGAGGAATCGGGCCTGCCGCTGTACCGCTACTTCGGCGGCATGGGCGGCATGCAGCTGCCGGTGCCGATGATGAACGTCATCAACGGCGGCGCCCACGCCAACAACAGCCTGGACCTGCAGGAATTCATGATCATCCCCGTGGGCGCCAAGAGCTTCCGCGAATCGGTGCGCTACGGCGCCGAGGTGTTCCATGCGCTGAAGAAGATCCTCGGCGACCGCGGAATCAGTACGGCCGTCGGCGACGAAGGCGGCTTCGCACCCAGCGTCGAGAGTCACGAAGCGGCCATCCAGCTGATCCTGGAGGCCATCGACAAGGCCGGCTACGTGGCCGGCGAACAGATCGCCCTCGGCCTCGACTGCGCCGCCAGCGAGTTCTACAAGGACGGCAAGTACGTGCTGGCCGGCGAGAACCTGAGCCTCACGGCCGAGAGCTGGACCGACATGCTGGCGAGCTGGGTCGACAAGTACCCGATCATCAGCATCGAGGACGGCATGCACGAAGGCGACTGGGACGGCTGGAAGCACCTGACCGAACGCCTCGGCAAGCGCGTGCAGCTGGTCGGCGACGACCTGTTCGTCACCAACACCAAGATCCTGCAGGAAGGCATCGACCGCGGCATCGCCAATTCGATCCTGATCAAGATCAACCAGATCGGCACCCTGACCGAGACTTTTGCCGCGATCGAGATGGCCAAGCGCGCCGGCTATACCGCGGTGATCAGCCACCGCTCGGGCGAGACCGAAGACAGCACCATCGCCGACATCGCGGTCGGCACCAATGCCGGCCAGATCAAGACCGGCTCGCTGTCGCGCTCGGACCGCATCGCCAAGTACAACCAGTTGCTGCGCATCGAGGAAGACCTCGGTGATGTCGCTTCGTACCCGGGCCTGCGCGCCTTCTACAACCTGCGCTGATCTGCCCGCGGATCCGGCGCAATGCGCTCACGCATCGTTCCGATCATCCTGGTCCTGTTGCTGCTGGTCCTCCAATGGCAGCTCTGGACCGGGCGCGGCAGCGTGCGCGACGTGGCGCAGCTCCAGGAGAAGCTGGCCGACCAGAAGGAAGCCAACGCCAAGGCGGCGATCGCCAACGAGCGACTGTCCTCCGAGGTCAACGACCTCAAGGAAGGGCTCGAGATGGTCGAGGAGCGGGCCCGCCAGGAGCTCGGCATGGTCAAGCCCAACGAAGTGTTCGTGCAGATCACGCACTGAGGGCGCCGGCACGCGCCGCCCGGCCGCCCGAAGGCGCTCGCACCGCAGCCGAGAAGGTCCTCCAATGAACCCCGCCCTTTCCGCCGGCAGCACGGTCGCGCTGCTGGGCGCCGACAGCAGCGGCAAGCGCGGACTGGCCGGCGCGCTCGCGGCCCGGCTGCGACCTCATGGTGTCACCGTGGCCGACGACACCCTGCTCGGCCAGGCGGTCGCGCGAGCGCTGCTGCACGGCGACCACTCCCTGCTCGACGACGCCCTCGCTGCGCACCGACGCCATGCCCGCACGCTGCTCGTCGGGCTCGAACCCTCCGCTGCGGACGCGCTCGGCCCGGCCGCGCTGCAGCACGAGCGCGCCGACACCCTGCTGCGCGCGGCACTGGTCGGCGCCGGCCTGTCCTTTGCGGTGATCCACGGCCGGGCTGACGAGCGCCTGGCCAATGCGCTTCGCGCCTTGGGCCTCGAAGCCCCCGAAGGCCCTCGCCGGCTCGCGCGATGGGATTGCGACAAGTGCTCCGATCCGGCCTGCGAGCATCGGCTGTTCACCGATCTCGTTCGACAGCGCGTCGACGCCGGCACCGCTTCATGAGCCACGCCGCCGCCTTGCGCCGGGTCCTCGGCGGCGCCATGGTCCTCTGGTTCTGCGTTGGCGCTGCAGCCGCGCCGGCCAGCGTCACCGTCGAGAACCTGACCCGACCGACCGCCTGCGCCGAGGAAGACAACGTATCGATGGTCCTGCACGGGGCGGGCATTGCGCGCTTTCGCGTCGAGGCGCTGCAGCCCCCCTACCTCGACAGCATCCAGGCCGATAGCACTGCCCCCGATTTTTCCAATTGCAACTTCGAGGGCGGTGCCCACCCCACCGATCCGAGCTACACCTTCAAGCCGCGCCGCGTGGTGTTCCACGACGGCAGGGACTGGCTGATCGTCGGCATCACGCTGCCCACCTTCTGGCGGCCACGCCGCGTGCCGGTCAAGGTCGGAACGCGCACCGAGGACGACATCCACCTGCTGCAGGTCTTCGCAAAGAAGGCCGGCGCCAGGCCCCTGGAGGCGCTGGTGGTGTATCCGACCGACGGCTACTGGCGCATCAAGCCGCTGCCGCTCGCGCGCTTTGGCGACGGCGTGTACGGCTCCTCCATCCTGATGGGCCCGGTCGAGACGGACGGCCGGCCGGTGGTGAACATCGACGCGATCGAGGTCCGGACGAAGCCCCTCGCCCTCCGCCTGCGTTTCGCCGGCGGCGGCGGTGCCGAGGTGAAGGCCGCGGAGATCAGCGCGACTCGCACCGCGCTCGATGTCTCGCTGAAGCCGCCCACACGCCGCGATCAGCCCTTCGCGGCACTGCGCTCGATGTACGTGGCTGCCGACAACGCGGACGTGAGCGCGCTGAGCTGGCAAGCCACGCCCGGTTCGGCCCCGCAAGACCAGGATCTGCCCTCGGTGCGCACGCTCGAGGCGATGCAGCTGCGCTTCGGCCGGACCGTGCCGTCGCGGCACAACACGAGCGCACCGGACATCCGGTTCAGCGGCTTCGAAACCCGCCCCTGACATCGGCCGCCGCCGCGGCCCTCGACGAGGCCGATCCGATTGGGCAACACTTGCGTGTTTGCATGGTGGAAGGAGAAGCAGCGATGAGCGACAGGATTCTGGTGTTCTATGGCTCGTACCGGTCGGACCGGATGGGCATCCGCCTCGCGGACTACCTGGTCGCCGGCCTCGGGACCCGAGGCGCCGAAGCCGAACTGGTGGACGCCAAGGCGGTCGACCTGCCCATGCTCGACCGCATGTACAAGGAGTATCCCAAGGGCGGCGCCCCCGCGCGCCTGGAAGCCCTGGCCGAGAAGATCCGCAGCGCCGATGCCTTCGTCTTCGTAACCGGCGAATACAACTGGGGTCCACAACCCGGACTGAAGAACCTGACCGATCACTTCCTCGAGGAGTGGTTCTGGCGCCCGGCCGCCGTCGCCAGTTATTCGGCCGGCCGTTTCTCGGGGGTGCGCTCGGGCACGGTGTGGCATTCCATCCTGTCGGAGATGGGCATGGTGGTCGTCTCGAGCACGCTCGCGGTCGGCCCGATCTCCCAGACCCTGGACGCAGATGCAAGACCGACCGGCAGCGCGGGCGAAGCGCTCGAACGCGCGTTCGGGCGCTTCGCCGACGACCTGGCCTGGTGGACCGAGGCGGCGCGAGCGCAGCGAGCGCGCAAGGCACCGCCCTACTAGGGCCCGTCAACGTGGCGGTACGTCACAAAACGTCACGCGAGTCCACCAAGTCAGCGGCTGAAGCGTTTGGAATGGCGTAGGCGCTTTCGCCTTCCTCCGGAGACATCCTTGACCTTTCATCGCGCTGCGTTCGCCAAATGGGCTGGTTCGGCCGCCGTTGCTGCCGCTGCCCTCTCGCTGGGCGCGGCCGCCCATGCCGAGGTGAACTTTTCCATCGGCGTCGGCGGACCGGTCTACGAAGAGCCGGCACCCGTTTACGTGAATCCGCCGCCGGTCTATTACCAGCCGGCACCGCCGGTGTACTACGAGCCTGCGCCTCCGGCGTACTATCCGCCGCCGCCGCCGCCCGGCTACTACCGTCCGGCGCAACCCTACTACGCGCCCCCGCCGGTCGGCTACGGACCCCAGTACTGGCAGGGCGCGCCATCCAGGGAACGGCCGCGGCTCAGCGACATGCAGCAGCGCGCCCTTGACAACTGCAGCCTGCTGGCCCCGCGCGAACAGGGCCGCTGCCGGGCGACGGTCATGTCGACCGTGCGTTGAACGCGCGACCCGGTGCATCGGTGCTGCCTGGCCGCCCGTCCGCGGACGGGTGCGGCGCAGGCGCCTGTCACTGAACCACCGCGCTCCCGGGCATCTGGTCCCCCGGCGCCGTGAAGATCTGCGCCGCGTCGACGGCGTCGAAACGGTACTGCTTGCCGCAAAAGTCGCAGCCGACCTCGATGTCGCCGCGCTCGACGAGGATGCCCTCGGCTTCCTCCTGGCCAAGACCGCGGATCATGTTCGCCACCCGGCTGCGGCCGCAGGTGCAGGCGAAGTGCGGCCCCAGCAGACCGGCCTGCGGCTCGAAGCGCAGCAGCTTCTCTTCCCAGAACAGGCGCCGCAGGATGGTGTCGACGTCGAGCGTCAGCAATTCGTCCTTGGTCAGGCTCGAGGCCAGGATCGCAATGCGGTTGTAGTCCTCGTTGCGGCCGATCTGGTCCTCGTTGGCCTGGTCGTGGTCGCTGCCCGAGCTGCCTGCGAGATTGGCCTCGCCCTTGACCGGCAGGCGCTGGATCAGCAGTCCCGCGGCCACCTTGTCGTCGGCGGCCAGCACCAGCGTGGTGTCGAGCTGCTCGCTCTGCAGCATGTAGTGCTGCAGCACCTCGTTGAGGCGCTCGAGCTTCTCCCCGCGGTCACCGAACAGCGGCACCACGCCCTGGTACGGCTGCTGGCCCGGCAGCTTGTCCTTGGGGTCGAGGGTGATCGCGCAGCGGCCCTTGTTGCCGACGTTCACCATGTCGGGCAGGCGCGCGTCGGCCGGCAGCTGGCCCGACACCTTGGCCGTGGCGCGCAGGCTCAGGTCGGGCTTGGCCTCGGCGACCGCGATCTTGACCGGACCGTCGCCGAAGATCTGCAGGATCAGCGCGCCGTTGAACTTGATGTTGGCCTGCATCAGCGTGGCCGCGGCCGTCATCTCGCCGAGCAGTTCGGCCACCGGAGGCGGATAGGCGCCGGTGGTGCTGTTGGACGCGCGCCGCGCCAGGATCTCCTGCCAGGCATCGGTCAGGCGCACGATCATGCCGCGCACCGGCACGCCGTCGAACAGGAACTTGTGCAACTCGCTCAATGGGAACTCGCTCTCCCGCCTTCTCAGGCGATTTTCTTCAGGCCCTTCGCGAAGCGACGGCCATTGTCGACATAGTGCTCGGCGCTCTGCCGCAGCTTGGCGGCGGCCGCATCGTCGAGCGTGCGCACCACCTTGGCCGGCGAGCCGATGATGAGCGAGTTGTCGGGAAACTCCTTGCCTTCGGTCACGACGCTGCCGGCGCCAACGATCGAATTGCGGCCGATCTTCGCGTTATTCAAGACCACCGCCTGAATGCCGATCAGCGAGTTGTCGCCCACCGTGCAGCCGTGCAGCATGACCTGGTGGCCGACCGTGACGTTCTCCCCCAGGGTCAGCGGGCAGCCGAGGTCGGCATGCAGCACCGACAGATCCTGGACGTTGCTGTTGCGGCCGATGGTCAGCGCCTCGGTGTCGCCGCGCAGCACGGCCCCGAACCAGACGCTGGCGTTCTCGCCCAGCACCACGTTGCCCATGACCTGCGCGCTGTCGGCGACCCAGGCACCACGGCCAAGTTGCGGCGCCACGCCGTCGAGTTCATAGAGGGCCATCGCGAGTGTCTCCAAAGGAACGAAAACTAGAATTGTAGGGATGCATCCCCGTCTTCGCGCCCTGGCCGCGCTGCGCCTCGCCGATCCCGATCTCAAGGTGGCCGCCACGCGGGCGCTGGCCGCGGAGCTCGGGCCGGGCGCGATCGCGGGCCCGCCGCTGCGCGTGGCCGGCGACGACGGCGGCGTGCCGGGC